>NZ_JBHTLD010000016.1:0-38377 GCF_042678745.1 Pontibacter rugosus
ACCAATCAGGTCCTTTTCTCGACAAATGTGCGGGTGGCAACGAAGTAACTCTTGTATAAGGAAGAACTACTAATTATGAGATTCAAATAGTAGAAGGTTGGTTGCCTGCCTTAAGTCTATTACTTTTGTATCGCCTGTGCTATGGCCTGTACACAACGCAAAGCAACAACCTCATGTCAGAAAGTTTACAGAACCTTTTCTTTAAGTTCTTAAAGTTTGGAGTGGTAGGATTCTCGGGTCTGCTGCTCGACTTTGGAGTGACGTATCTGGCAAAAGAAAAGCTGCACTGGAATAAGTATGTGGCAAACAGCCTGGGCTTTCTGTTAGCCACGGCAAGCAATTTTTACCTTAACCGCATCTGGACTTTCCACAGTGCTGACCCTGCCATTGGTATGCAATACGGTAAGTTTCTTGTTGTGGCATTGGTAGGATTACTGCTGAACAACTTTATCATTTACCTCCTCTCAGACCGGGGTAAGTTTAACTTCTACGTAGCTAAGTTCTGTGCTATTGTGATAGTCTTTTTCTGGAACTTCTCCATCAACTACCTCTATACCTTTACAAGGTAAAGTAAGCCATAGCTGCATACGATACCTGCTCCTCCTTAATTATAAGTATGGCAAAGTATAACACTGTAGTTACTGTTATACAGTTAATTTATCCCTGTCCCTCCGAGGAGGGGCATTTCGGCTGATACCATTTCATAAGTATAGGTTGTATGGCTGGCGACACCGGGCGGAAAAGGCTGTACCTGACTGGACTATATGATCAGCTGCTATCGAACCTGTTTCCAGTTCCTGGGTTGAGCGCCTATGCGAGTTTTTCGGTCCCACGCGACGCCCTTATCGAGGGCCTTACCCCAGGCTTGGGCGCTCCAAAGCCAAAGGTGAAAGGAATTGTATTTGCGAACTGAAGGATGAGCAGAAGCCAGAAAAATAGCTTCGTTGAAAATGCAGTAGGCTGAGGCTATGAAAGTATAGCTAGTATAGCAGAAGCTATTCAGAGATGACTTTTCAAGCCAGTTGAGCTACAAGCTCAACATCATAGTAGGGCACGAGTTGAAAACTCGCGCCAGCGGTTGGGTATAAGAAGTATAGCAGAAGCAATCCTCGGCACAAGCGGATTTGCCCTTTGTTAAATTTCGATTTTTAAATTATACTTAAACAACCTACTTCACCACCTTATAAATCTGCACATGCTCGTTTTTATGTACTCTTGGGTTTAGCAGGTGCAACACTTGGTCATACAGCGATGGCGTAATGGAATGCTCCAGTTCTAGGTTTGGATAGAAGGTATGCAGGCGTGCCATGCGCTCGTCCATATCATCGGTGCCTACTACTACCACATAGTCGGTTTTGTAAGGCGACGCTGTTATTTCTTTGCTGAATTCCTGTTGGGTCTTGTCTTCATTTAAAGTATAGACCATGATGAAGTTCTCGGGAAGTTGTTTTTTTCCTTGTAAGTACTCCTCCCACACCATGTCCTCGTCTGTTAGATATTCATCATACACCACACTTGGGCGGCCCAGGTAAAAGAGAGGCGGGGTTTTTACACTGTGGTTTCCAAACTCCAGTACAACACCGTCCAGGTTAGGTTTGTCTGATAAGTATACCAGCGGGGCTACACGGCTCTTTTTAGTATAAGTAAAGGCAAGTCCTACGGCAGCTATTAGGTTAATTACCCAAAAGAATCCCCAACTAATTGCTAATAACTTGCGACGCTTCTGCCAGAAAACCGACTGGCGCACAAAAGATTGCCAACCGATAACGCCCAGCACCATGATCAGGGGAAGTAGTGGCAAAATAAATCGCTCCTGCTTATTGGGGAACAACGAGTGCGCCACAAAGAAGATAAGTCCGCCCCAGAAAAGCTTTGGCGCCAGTTTGGCAGTGCGAGCATAACCCACCACCAGGAAAGCGCTTACCGGCGGTACAAGAAAGCCAAGTATGGTCAGTGCAAAACGATAAACCGGTCCTGTGCTGTAGCCATAGGCATTCTCTGTATTGTACAGGAAGTAAGCTACAATAGAGTGAAAGGGATAGTCAAAGAAGATGATATCAATGGTGCCCTGTATCAGAAATGCCGCTAACGCAAAACCTGCTGCCAAAGCCAGTGCATCGCGCCATTGGCGGTTGTAGAGCAGCACTAATCCTGCTCCAGCTCCAAACAACATAGTATGGTAGCGGAAAGTGAAGGCTAAGGCAAACAGTACACCCGCCCAGAAGTAAGGCATCACACGCTTACGCTCCAACTGTTCCTCTTTTACCATTAAGTAAAAAGCAGCCAGATATGGCGGAATACACACCATCTCTACCAGGTTGCGCACACTCATAAAAGGCATAAACCAGACAAGTGCCAGCATCAGCCCCACCAGTCTCGCATTTGCTTTGTTAGATAATCGTTTGGTTAGCTTATAGCCAAAGAACACCACCAGAAGCGAGTACAGGGCATGCACTAGCCGCACAACCAGCATTTTAGTATCCGGGCTGAAAATGCCCACACCTTCCATCACATAAAAAATCGCGTAATGAATAAGCACATATAGCATACTGTGGCGCGGCGGCATTGGCTCATTCAACCATAGCGGAAACCCATCCAGCCAGCCTTGCGCAATAGTAATCACATCAAAATGGTCATCGCTGAAAGCAAAACCTTTTGAAAAGAAGGCAGCTGCTATACGTACAGCCGCTGCTATGATAAGTATAGTAGAAAGCGGAATGATATAGCGCTCCTGTGGCTGGCCTAACGTGGCCGCATCTGCTGTAAAAACCTTAGCGACACTTGATTGGGAGGTGCTTTGCATGTATGCTGTTTTTGTGCGACTGCAAATTTAAGGGTAATTATAAAGATTCTGTGTTACCTTCGTTGTTAAAATAAACTATTTTTTAAATTGGCTATAGTACATAATGCGTCGAAGCGGCAGTTACCGCGAAAGATAGGGGTTGGAGTGCTGGCAGTGTTTGTACTTGCACTTGCTCTTGGTGCCTGGTTGCTGTACAGGCACGATAAAATAGAACATACCCAAGTGCTCGTTATAGGACATGCGGGATCAGGGTTTCTTTCTCCTTTTAATCCCTTCAATCCACTGCCTGCTAATAGTATGGCCTCTATTGTAAAGGCAATGGAAGAGCAGGATGCAGATGGAGTAGAGGTAGATGTGCAGCTGACAAAAGATGGCACACCTGTTCTGTACCACGATGTGTACCTGGAGAGCAGCACGGCCGCAACAGGGCTGATTGATGAAATGCCGGCAGCAGAGGTAGTCGGTTTAAAGTATAAAGGTGGTTTTTTGTATGATATCTTTCATGATGAAAAAATCATCACCTTAGAAGTTTTGCTGCAGCGGTTTGCCGCCTATCCCGAGCTGCCATACCTGCACCTTGACTTGCGCAACCATGATGCAGGGCGGCATTTATACTATGCACAAACCTTAATGGCGATGCTGCGCAAGTATGACTACCCGCTACAGAAGTTAGTGTTTATTTCTCCGAACCCTGATTTTCTAGTTGCTTTTCGGGATGTAGAGCCGCAGGCACAGTTGATGATAGATACGGGAGACAACTTTGAGCAAAGTTTGCAGCAGGCACAAACCTACAACCTGCAAGGCGTTTGTGCCAATGGGCGCAACGTAAGTGCTGCACAGGTACAGCAGGCGAAGGAGCAGGGGCTACAGGTAGCGTTGTTTGGAGGTAAATCCCGTTCTCGTATCGCTAAAATGATCAACATGAAACCTGACGCCATACAGGTAAATAATGTGGAGGCCATGCGCGATATGCTCGACTAAGTTGTTTAAGCATAAGCAGGCAAACGAGCGTTAAGATTCTTACATTTGTAAATAACCATACAGTACATTATACATTATGTTCCGAACTCACACTTGCGGCGAGCTTCGCCAGGCCAATGTTGGCGAAGAGGTAATTTTAACCGGTTGGGTACAGCGCCTGCGCGACAAAGGCGGTATGCTGTGGATTGACTTGCGTGACCGATACGGCATCACACAGCTATCCCTGGACGAAGGCATTACTTCTGCTGAATTAATGGAGCAGGCCAGGAGCCTGGGCCGTGAGTACGTAATTCAGGCTGCTGGTAAAGTAATTGAGCGTTACTCTAAAAATGAAAATATACCTACGGGTGATGTGGAGCTTCAGGTAACTAAGATTGAAATTCTGAATCCTGCTAAACTGCCTCCATTCCTGATTGAAGACGAGACAGACGGTGGAGACGACCTGCGTATGCGCTACCGTTACCTGGACCTGCGCCGCACACCTGTGCGCCGTAACCTGGAGCTACGCCACCGCATGATGCGCGAAACACGCAACTACCTCGATGGCCTTAACTTTATTGAGGTAGAAACTCCTTATCTAATTAAATCTACGCCGGAAGGAGCCCGCGATTTCGTGGTTCCTAGCCGTATGAACGCCGGAGAATTTTACGCCCTGCCACAGTCGCCGCAGACCTTTAAGCAGCTGCTGATGGTATCTGGGTTTGATAAGTATTTTCAGATCGTAAAATGTTTCCGCGACGAAGACTTACGAGCCGATCGACAGCCGGAATTCACGCAGATAGACTGCGAAATGTCTTTTGTAACGCAGGAAGATATTCTGAATACATTTGAAGGCTTTATAAAACATCTTTTTGATAAAGTGAAGGGTGTGAATATTGAGAAGCTGCCACGCATGACATACGCTGATGCTATGCGCCTGTATGGTTCTGATAAGCCTGATACCCGCTTCGGGATGCAGTTTGTAGAGCTAAATCCACTGGTAAAAGATAAAGGCTTTAAAGTGTTTGATGATGCTGAATTGGTAGTTGGTATTTGTGCAGAAGGTGCCGCCAGCTTTACCCGCAAGCAACTGGATGAGCTAACTGATTATGTGAAGCGCCCACAGATTGGTGCTACTGGTTTAGTATATGCGCGCGTGAACGAAGACGGCAGCGTGAAATCATCTGTAGACAAGTTTTATACCCCGGAAGATCTGCAGGAGTGGGCAAATGCTTTCGATGCCAAGCCAGGCGATCTTATACTTGTATTGGCCGGTGGAGCTGATAAGACACGCAAAGCGCTGAACGAACTGCGTCTGGAAATGGGTACTCGCTTGGGCCTTCGTGATAAGAATGTATTCTCTCCGCTTTGGGTAGTTGATTTCCCTCTGCTTGAGTGGGATGAGGAGGCGCAGCGTTATCACGCCATGCATCACCCATTCACTTCTCCTAAGTTAGAGGACCTGCACCTGATCGAGAGCAACCCGGGTGCAATACGTGCCAATGCCTACGACATGGTAATAAACGGTGTGGAAGTAGGAGGAGGTTCTATCCGTATCTATGACCGTACGTTACAGTCACAGATGTTTAGCTTGCTGGGCTTTACAAAAGAGGAAGCGGAGGCACAGTTTGGCTTCCTGATGAATGCCTTTGAGTATGGCGCACCGCCACATGGTGGTATTGCTTTTGGCTTCGACCGTCTGTGTTCGCTATTTGGAGGATCTGACTCAATTCGTGATTACATCGCCTTCCCGAAAAACAATTCTGGACGTGATGTGATGATTGATGCACCTGCTCCCATAGCTGAAGCGCAGCTCGACGAATTACACATAAACTTGAAAAACCTTTCAAAAGGGTAACAACTGCTTATAAACATATAGCAAAGGCCTGCCGCTGATTTCAGCGGCAGGCCTTTCTTTTTCATCCACATTTTGGAGCTATAGTTGTTGGCAATGTGGATAACTATGTGGATTGAGTCATGAAAACCATGTTTATCCACTATTTAAGGCCTTTTTCCTTATAGTGGTGTGGATATGTGGATAAGTGGTGTTGAAAGACGCCTGTGTAATTAGTGGAGGGTGTGCTACAGATTCTATACTTAGATGGGCAGCAAGTTAGTTTGGAGGAACAGATTGCCACCTGACCAATCATGTACCAAGTGTCAGTAGCAGGATTTACAGGATTATTGTATGTATAGGCTCGGAAGGTGGTGAGATAAGGAAGTATGGGTTCGGGTGAAGCACGCTGCCACAGACACAAACAGGTGTAGATATACTTATAAAGTCGTTTGAGCTGCTCAGAAGAAGTATTTCACGCAGCATTACTTATAAGACTTTGCAGCGTCTATATATTCTGCGAGCGTTTAGGCTGATCTAATTACCTTAGCTATAAAACAGCAGCGGCTGCCTTAACAAAGGCAGCCGCTGCTGTAAGTATAATGTGTAGTTTTTCTTTAGATCAAATCACTTACTAACGCTGGAGCTATACCTAGAAGAATGGTCAGTATGGTGATAAAGATCAGGGTGAAGGAGGCAAAGCTTCCAACCTGAATTCTTTCAGCAGCAACAGGCCTTAAGTACATGGCTATTACCACACGGAAGTAGTAGTAAATACCTACTGCTGCCAGCACTACAGCCAGCACCACTAGCCAAATCATGTCCGGGTTTTGTAATACAGATGTAAATACAAAGAACTTGCCGAAGAAGCCTGCTGTAAGCGGAATACCACCCAGAGAAAGCATTGAAACTGTCATAGCAAAAGCAAGCAGCGGATTTGTTTTGCCTAAGCCATTGAAAGCGTCGTAAGCCGCGCTGCCACGCTGGTCCTGTACCATCTTCAGTACACCGAAGGCTGCAATGGTGGCCGCAGCATAAGAAACGGAGTAAAAGAAGATAGAGGCATCAGAGGACTGGTTGAAAGCAATCAGCGCCATCAGCATGTACCCAGCGTGCGAAATACTGGAATAAGCCAGCATCCGCTTTGCACTGGTTTGTACAACAGCGCCAATGTTACCTACTATAAGTGTTAGAACAGTAATTGCTATCAGCGTTGGGAACCAGGTAGTATAAGATGCTGCAAAAGCGGCTACCATTAACTTATAGAAAGCAGCAACACCAGCTGTCTTTACAACCGTTGACATGAAGGCTGTAAAGAAGGTAGGCGTACCATCGTACACGTCAGGTGCCCAGAAATGAAACGGAGCAGCAGATATTTTAAAAGAAATACCAATAATCAGCAGCAGTAGGCCTATTACAAACATAGTGCTCATCAGACCATCTGCAGCAACTTGTACAGCTCCAATCTCTGTGATGTTGAAGGTTCCTGTGGCGCCGTAGATCATCACAATACCAAAAAGCATAATGCCTGTGAAGAAGGACCCCATCAGGAAGTACTTTAAGGCTGCTTCGTTAGATCTTAAGCTGGTTTTGTCGCTACCAGCCAACACATACATGGCAATAGATAAAATCTCAATGCCAATGAAAAGCATAAGCAGGTTCTCATAACTTACCATCATGATGGCGCCTACCAGAGAGAAAAGCAGCAGCGAGTAATATTCAGCCAGGTTAGAATCTGCCTTATCCACGTAACGCTGTGAAAAGGGGACTAGCAGGAGCGTTGTGAATACCATAATGCCCGTGAACGCCACCGCATAGTTATCGATGGTGAGCATATTGTTGAAGTAGCTCTGCGTATCGTTCCAGCTAAGCAGGTTCACGCCAAAAACTACTATCAGGAATAGCAGGGATAAGGGCAGTAATACCTTCTTGGATTTCATAAAACCTACAAAAAGGTTTATGATGCCGAAAACAGATAGAAGTATGATCGAAGTCATGTCGTCGTATTTCTGTAAAAACGTTTCTCTTTAACTGTTTAGCGGTTAATAATGCTAAGCAGGTTATGTACTGCAGGTTCCGAAATGCTCAGGAAAGTGTTTGGGAACAACCCGATCCAGAATACCATTATGACCAGCGGAATCAATACAGCTTTTTCATTAAAAGTCAGGTCGGTAAAGTGCTGTGTCAATTCTGACTTAGTACCAAACATCACACCCTGGAACATGCGCAGCATGTATACAGCACCCAATATTATGGTTAGGCCAGCTACAGCTCCAAACCAGGGATTGTACTGGAACACGCCTGATAATAGCAGGAATTCACCAACAAAGCCGTTTGTAAGCGGCAGTGCTACAGAACCCAGCAGCAGGATCATAAAGAAGATGGAAAGCATTTTTGCATTCTGCGTAATACCTCCCAGGCCAATGATCTCACGTGTTTGTGTGCGGCTGAAAATAATGTCTATGATAAAGAATAAGCCTACTACGTTAATACCGTGGCTTAGCATCTGTATAACACCACCTTGCAGGCCTTGCTCGTTCAGCGTGAAAATACCTGCGGCAATCAAGCCAACGTGTGCAATAGAAGAATAAGCGATCAGGCGCTTCAGGTCGCTTTGGCGGATGGCGATGATAGAAGCGTATACGATACCTATAATAGCAAGTATAAGCACCACTTCATCCCATTGGCTCACTCCAAAAGGCACCACCGGAAGCAACCAGCGCAGCACGCCGTAAATACCCATTTTCAGCATGATGCCTGAAAGCAGCATCGTAGCCTGTGCAGGCGACTCTGTATACGTATCAGGTTGCCAGGTATGGAATGGGAAAATCGGCATCTTAATGGCGAAAGCGATAAAGAGGAACCAGAAGATCCAGCTTTGCGACTCGCTTGAGAGTGCCAGTTGGTAAAATGCATTTACATCGGATGAGTGCGTGCCTGGTGTCTGCAAGTATAAATATATAAATGCCGCCAGCATAAACAACGAACCGAAGATGGTGTATACAAAGAACTTAAACGTAACACGGATTCTGTTCTCCCCGCCCCAAACGGCAGCGATAAAGTAGATCGGAATAAGCGCCACTTCCCAGAAAAAGTAAAACAGGAAAGCATCCATCGCCACGAAAACTCCAATCAGCCCAGTCTGCATAAACAGAATAAGGGCATAGAAAACATTTGGGTTTTTGTAGTCGTGCTTAAAGGCAGAAAGGATTATCAATGGTATCAGGAACGTGGTGAGTAACACCATCAGCAAGCTGATGCCGTCCATGCCAATGCTAAAGCTAATACCAGCGCTCTCTATCCAGGGAAAGCTAAGGCCGAGTTGAGTGGTACCAAGTTCTGTGTTAAAGCCTGATAGGGCTACTAATGTTAGTGCAAACTCAACGAGCGCTGCTACAAAAGCCACTTTCTTAGCACCCTGTCCTTTTATCAGCAACACAATAAGTGCGGCTAAGGCAGGCCAGAAAAGTAATAGAGCTGTAATGATCATCTGCTATGAACCTTATCCGATAAAGAAGTTTAAAAATAGAATCAGTACAATGCTGCACACCATCACGAGCAGGTAAAAGCCAATGGCACCGCTCTGTGCGAAGCGAAGTGTACGGCCGCTCAGCATGGTAAGCTTACCAAAGCCATTCACAATGCCATCTACCACTATCACATCCAGTACACGGTGGAACACAGTTGACATCCATAGGATTGGGCGAACGATAAGCGCATTGTACAGCTCGTCGATATAATATTTGTTGTACACCAGGTTGTGGAGAGAAGAAAGCTTGGTACCCTCTGCAACTGGAACAGTTTTCTTACTCACATACATCACATAAGCGATGATAGCAGCAATTACGGCTACAGCAACGGATAATCCCATCAGCATCCATTCTGTAGCGTGGTCCAGGTGAAGTGGTTCTACCGCAGCTGCGTTTGCAACGCGTGCGTAAGTATAGATTGGTGCAAGGTAGTTCTGCAGCACATGGCTGTTTTCACCAAACACGGCCGGAATCCCTAAGAATCCACCTACTGTTGATAGTATGGCTAACACGATAAGCGGAATGGTCATAGACATTGGCGACTCGTGCAGGTGGCTTTTCTGTGCCTCCGTACCTCTGAAGGTTCCGAAGAATGTCAGGAATACCAGGCGAAACATATAGAAGGAGGTCATAAAAGAGGCTAGCATACCTAAGCCCCAAAGTAGTTTGCTGTGTTCCCATACGTGCGCCAGCAACTCATCTTTCGAGAAGAATCCAGCAAAAGGAGGGATACCAGCAATGGCAAGTGTACCAATCAGGAAAGTGACAAAGGTAATCGGGAGATACTTGCGTAAACCGCCCATGCTACGGATGTCCTGCTCATTGCTCATTGCATGGATAACAGAACCTGCGCCCAGGAACAATAGTGCTTTGAAGAAAGCGTGTGTCAGTACGTGGAAAAGGGAAGAAGAAAAAGCCATCACACCTAGCGCAAGGAACATGTAACCTAGCTGCGAAACGGTAGAGTAAGCCAATACTTTTTTAATGTCATTTTGCGCGAGGCCAATAGTAGCAGCCAATACAGCCGTTGCTACACCAATTACAGCGATTATTTCCAGTGTAGTCGGGGCCAGAACGAACAACACATTAGAGCGAACAACCATGTAAATACCTGCCGTTACCATGGTTGCCGCGTGAATTAGGGCAGACACTGGCGTAGGACCTGCCATCGCATCTGGTAGCCAGGTAAACAGCGGAATCTGAGCACTTTTACCCATGGCCCCAACAAACAGAAGCAGGGTGATGGCGATCATCACAGTAGAGTCTATGCCTCCTGTGTAGTTTACTGCCTCTGCAAATACCTGCGGGTAAGATACAGATCCGAAAGTGATGAAGATCAGGAAGATGCCTAACAAAAAGCCTAAGTCACCAATACGGTTCATCACAAAAGCTTTCTTTGCCGCATTGTTATAGCTGGTGTTCTTGTTCCAGAAGCCGATTAGTAAGTATGAGCATAAACCAACTCCTTCCCAGCCCACAAACATCATTACGTAGTTAGAGCCCATCACAAGCAGTAACATCGAGAACATGAACAGGTTAATGAAGGCAAAAAACTTACCGAAGTTCTCATCGTGGCTCATGTAGCCAGCAGAGTACAGGTGAATAAAGAAACCTATACCTGTTACCATCAGCATCATCAGGAGCGTGAGCTGGTCGATCAGGAAGGAGAAGCCAATGCGCATGTTGCCCACTGAAATCCAGTTATAGAAATCAACTGTGTAGCTGCGGCTTCCGTTAGAAGTGAAGTCCAGGAACAGGTAAGCAGTAAGTAGAAAAGAGGCCAGCACCGTGCTGCAACCAATAAAGCTTACCAGGCCTTTGGCTATGCTGCGGTTGCCAAGTCCGTTGATGATGAAGCCGGCCAGCGGCAGCAACGGAATAAGCAGACAGAGCAGCGCCATTCCCTGGTTGTTAATCGGCATTACAATCTCTTGCATCTGTATATGTGTTAAGCTATTCAGTGTCTTGGAAGGCTGTTACCACTTCAGGTAATTCAGCAGTTGTACATCAGTAGAGCGGATGTTGCGGTAAGTCATTACAATAATGGCCAGACCCACACATACTTCAGCGGCCGCTACCGCCATGATAAAAAACACGAAAACCTGTGCATTGGCATCAGCGCGATAAGCAGAAAGGGCTGTGAGTAGTAAGTTTACTGCATTCAGCATAAGCTCCACGCACATAAAAATGACAATGGCATTGCGGCGCGTAAGTACACCGATAATACCAATCACAAATAACGCCGCACTAAAAAACAGGTAATATTCTAATGGAATGGTTCTGATGACCTCAGGTATGTTGTTCATTTTGTTTGGCTGAACGTATTAGCGTTATATAACTGTCCAAAAATCAAGACGCAAAGTTATCCCCATTTTTGTAAAAACCATAACATATTTCCTATTCTTATTACATGCTGGTTTCCAGTTGAAGCGACTGGTTTTCTGTTGCTGCTGCCTGTTTTGAGGTATTTTTAGGTTTAATTGCAAGTCTGTCAGTATCTGTCCGAACTTATACTTTTAAACCAAAATTGCGTAGCTAGGGATGAAATCAAATTAAACTATGAAACATCTATATGTACTTGCCTTTGCTTACCTGTTGTTATTGCTGCCATCCTGCAAAACAGATAAGCCGACAGTTTCCGGTACGTCCCTAAGAGCCCTTGAACAGATGAAGCAACTTGAACTTACTGCCACCACGCAGCGAAAGTACTTTTACCAGAGTATTCCCTCTGCCTCGGGGCTGGAGTACGTACAAAACTTCTTTTATATAGTTGGCGACGACTCACCTTTTCTGTACAAGCTGAATGAGCAGTTTAAACTGGAGCAGACGTATGCTTTGTTCGATACAGCTGATTTTGCCACTGGTCGTATTCCCAAAGCTATCAAACCGGATCTGGAAAGTATGGCTCATTTTACCTATGGCAGAGATGAAATGCTCCTGCTACTTGGTTCTGGAGCCACAGATGCCCGGAACAAAGGATTTCTGGTAAACTTGTCGGAGGGCAATGCTGTGCGGGAGTTGAACTTAAGCCGGTTTTATACTTTCCTGAAACGGGTACTTAAACTGGAAACGGAGGGACAGCTTAATCTGGAAGGTCTGGCGATAGATAACACCTATACTTATCTGATGCAACGACCGCTGGGCCCAGGTGCAAATGTGCTGATTCGGTTTGACTCAAACGACTTCAAGCATTTTCTGATGAACGATGGTGCTATACCGGCAGCGGCTGTTTATCATTTTGAATTACCTTCTGCGGAGCAGCACAGGGCAAGTTTTTCTGGCGCTTATACTTTAGGTGACAAGCTGTTTTTTACCGCCTCGATAGAGGATGCACCTAATGCGATAGAAGATGGCGAAGTGTTAGGAAGCTTTATCGGAGTAATTGATTTAAAGGCTTTGCCTTATGCCACAGATGCTTTGAAGCCCTTAACGGTTCCTGCTGTGGTCATCAGGAATTCAGATAACTCACCTTATATAGGCAAGGCGGAGTCTCTGGTTGTGATGCAAGGGGAGGAGCAAGGCTTTTTTAAAGTAATAGTGGTGTCCGATGATGATTTGGGACATTCTGAGTTATTAGAGCTGCAGCTTCAGGTTAAGTAAAATCTTGTCCATAAAAAAAGGAGCCGGTTTCATGAAACCGGCTCCTTTTTTTATGGACAAGATAACTGTTGTTAAAAGTGTTGCTCGCCTTGTTCTTTTTTTCCAAGCATTACGGCTCCTACCATCGCTACAAGAAACAACACAGAGGCTAACTCAAAAGGCAGCAGGTATTGCGTGTAAAGCACAAATCCTAAGTTCTCTACCATACCTATCTGCGAGTCATATACCTCCGGGTTATATCCTACAAGGCTTGTTTCTTTTAGCGCTGCAATAAGCACAACAAACAGCAAGCCTCCGGCTATTGCGCCAGCAAATTTACTGAGTGTTGATGTTTTTACTTTGTGCTCAGATTCTTTACTCATGTTCAGGAACATGATCACAAACAGGAAAAGCACCATGATCGCACCTGCATACACAATAATATTTACAGCAGCCAAAAACTGTGCGTTAAGCAGAATATAGTGGCCCGAAATGGTAAAAAAGGTTATGATCAAAAACAGTACACTGTGCACCGGGTTTTTAGATATAACCACCATTAAGGCGCAAAGCAGTGTTAGCGAAGCAAGGAAAAAGAAAAGACTCTCAGTCATCGGGTTATTTCGTTTCAGTGGTTTTAAGAGGCTCAACTAAACGGTCTTTGCCGTAAATAAACTCGTCACGCTCGTAACGGGCCGGTGCAATTTTGTCATCCTGCAGGAATATCGCTGCCTTAGGGCATGCTTCTTCACAAAGACCACAGAAAATGCAACGCAGCATGTTTACCTCATAGGTTACAGCATACTTCTCTTCACGATACAGATTCTCTTCTCCCACTTTGCGCTCACCAGCTGTCATGGTAATGGCTTCGGCAGGGCAGGCCACGGCGCACAAACCACAAGCTGTACAACGTTCTGCACCTTTCTCATCGCGTTTCAGCACGTGCAGTCCGCGCCAGTGCTCGCTTCGCTCGCGCGTTTGCTCCGGGTACTGTACGGTTGCTTTCTTTTTAAAGAAGTGTTTTAAAGTTATACCAAGTCCCTGGGCAATAGCAGGCAAGTACGCCTTTTCAGCGAACGTCATCTCCTTTTTCTCCAGTTGCTTTCTTCTATTTGATAGTGGTTCCATCTCTAAGTCAATTATGATTGTTGCGAAGCTGCTTTAACCTACAACAGGTTACCGGCAGGCAACATTCAAATTTCGGTACTATAGTTTAAAATAAATAGTCTTTCAGCAGAATTCCGCCACCTGTCAGGATGATGTTCAGAATAGCCAGTGGAATCAGAATCTGCCATCCCAGCTTCATCAGTTGGTCATAACGGAAGCGCGGAAGCGTCCAGCGTACCCACATAAAGAAGAAGATGAACAGGAATATCTTTGCAAACATGGCTACTACACCAAGCAGTGTTACAATATTATTTGCTGTTACTACACTTCCTGTAGCATCTACTAGCCATGCTTCTAACTCCAGCATGAAAGGGAAGTTGTAAGCGCCAAAGTATAGTGTTGACATCACAGCGGATGCTACGAAGATGTTTATATACTCTGCAAACAAGTACATCCCTAGTTTCATAGAGCCATACTCTGTGTGGTAGCCACCAATAAGTTCTGCCTCACTTTCAGGTAAGTCAAACGGAGTACGGTTACACTCCGCAAAGGCGCATACCAGGAAGATAACAAAGCCTAATGGTTGATACCAGATGTTCCAGTTAAAACCTGCCTGTTGTGCCGCAATTTCACGTAGCGAAAGCGAACCCGTCATCATCAGAATAGCAATGAGTGAAAGTCCCATGGCCAGTTCATAGCTAATGTTTTGGGATGCTGCACGTATAGCACCTAGTAATGAGAACTTATTATTAGAAGCCCATCCGCCAATCATCAGGCCATATACACCTAACGATACAACACCAAAAATATAAAGTACACCAATATTAACTTCTATAGCCTGTAAAAACACCTCACGGCCATCTATCAACAGCCTGTCCCCAAAAGGTATAACAGCGCTAGACATAGTTGCTACCAGCATAGCAATACCAGGACCTATGATGAACAGTGCTTTGTTTGATTTGGCAGGTATAAAGTCTTCTTTAAAAAACAATTTACCCGCATCGGCCAGTGGTTGTAACAAGCCGGCAGGTCCTGCACGGTTCGGCCCCACACGGTCCTGAATAAAAGCAGCTATTTTACGTTCAAAATAGGTTGAGTAAGTCGCTATCAATAAGGTGATACCGAAAATAACCAGGATGTAAATCGCTTTATAAATTAGGTCTACAGACTCCATAATTAGTGCTGTGGCAGGTTTTTCTTAGTAGATGTTGGTAAGTTCGGTACAATAGGCACATTGATAACCGGCAATTCATAATGATTTGCTGATATAACAGACTGGCTATCGATGTGGCGTGGACCTTCAATGGTCCAGTCTTTCATTTCTTTTGTATCGAAGCGGCACGTGTTACAGATAAATTCTTCTACCTCGTTGTACTGGTCTTTGCGAGCCGTTACGCGTAGAACTTCTTCGCCACGTGCCCAAAGCGTTACTTTTCCAGAGCAGGTAGGGCAGTCGCGGTGTGCATCCATGGGCTTTGTGAACCACACACGGTTCTTAAAGCGCCAGGTCTTATCTGTCAAAGCACCTACCGGGCAAACATCGATCACATTTCCAGAGAAGTCGTTATCTACTACGTTCTCTATATACGTTCCGATCTCAGCGGCATCACCACGGCCTAAAACACCATGCACACGCTCCGGCGTAATCTGATCTGCTGTGTAAACACAACGGTAGCACAGTATACAGCGCGTCATGTGCAACTGAATATATGGACCCAGATCTACTTTGTTAAAAGAACGACGTTCTTCCTCAAAGCGTGTAGCGCTCACTCCATGCTCGTAGGAAAGGTCCTGTAAGCTACACTCACCAGCCTGGTCGCAAATTGGGCAATCCAGTGGGTGGTTGATCAGCAGCATTTCTACAATGCCTTTGCGGGCATTTAATACTTCTTCGTTGGTGGTGTTTTCCACTACCATGCCGTCTTGAACCTGCGTGATGCATGAAGCAACCAGCTTTGGCATAGGACGTGTATCTTTGGCAGAACCTTGCGTTACCTTAACCAGGCATACACGGCACTTGCCACCGCTACCTTTCAGCGGCGTATAATAACACATGGCGGGAGGGACAATGTCACCTCCAATTTTTCTTGCAGCCTGGAGAATGGTAGTTCCATCTTCTACCTCTATCTCGATGCCGTCAATCGTTACTTTAGCCATTTTATATATCGTTGTTCATTATTCGTTGTTCGTCAGAAGCTGAGCAACAAACAATTTAAGCTATACTTGTTTATACTTCATTTTACCATTCTGTAAGAACCTTGTGAGCGAGCCGCAACGGCTTTAACTCCCTTTATCCAAGTTTTTCAAAATGACAGACAATGAGTTGTATGATTCCTGTACTTCTATATCAAAACAAATGCTCGTCACTCCCAAAAATCTTGTGTCTTACGTCTTGATACTTGTGTCTAAATCTAAGCTGTTACTGCGTCTAATTGACCTCTGTATACTGCGCCAGGGGCTGTTGCCTCTTTTGGATACTTGATATGCCACTCGAATTCGTCACGGAAGTGACGAATAGCGGCTGCTACCGGCCAAGCGGCTGCATCTCCCAGCGGGCAGATAGTATTACCTTCAATTTGTTTCGCAACACTTACCAGCAGATCGATGTCCTGTGGATGTCCGTGACCGTACTCAATGCGGTGCAGCACTTTTTCCATCCAGCCTGTACCTTCACGGCATGGGCTACACTGGCCACATGATTCATGGTGATAGAAGCGGGCATAGTTCCACGTGTTACGCACAATACATTGGTCTTCATCAAACACAATGAAAGCACCGGAGCCCAGCATAGAGCCGCTTACAAAACCACCGTCTGATAAAGACTCGTAGCTCATCAGGCGTTGCTCACCGGTAGCTGTTTTCAGGATCAGTTCAGCAGGAAGAATCGGAACAGAAGAACCACCTGGCACTACTGCTTTTAACTGCTTTCCTTTCCAGATGCCACCACAGTACTCTTCAGAGTAAATAAACTCCTCAACAGGCACACCCAGCTCTATTTCATAAACGCCTGGTTTGTTGATGTTGCCGCTGGCAGAAATCAGTTTAGTACCTGTGCTTCTGCCGATGCCGATTTTTGCATACTCCGCACCTGTGTTATTCACGATCCAAGGCACAGCGCAGATAGTCTCCACGTTATTTACTACCGTTGGGCTTTGGAACAGACCTTTCACCGCCGGGAATGGAGGCTTGTTACGCGGGTTCCCACGCTTACCTTCCAAAGACTCCAGCAGTGCTGTTTCTTCACCGCAGATATACGCACCACCACCTGGAGCCACGTGCAGGTCCAGATCATAGCCAGAGCCAAGTATGTTTTTGCCTAACAAACCGGCAGCATACGCCTCAGCGATAGCTTTCTCCAGGATGCGCAGCACAAACAACAACTCGCCACGGATATAAATATAAGATGTGTTTGCTCCCAGTGCGTAGCTGGAGGTAATCATACCTTCAACCAATGCATGGGGGTTTTTCTCCATGAACCAGCGGTCCTTGAAAGTGCCTGGCTCAGATTCGTCCGCATTACATACCAGGTAACGCGGAACACCTTCCGGCTTAGCCAAAAAGCTCCACTTCATACCCGTTGGGAAACCGGCTCCACCACGGCCACGCAGGCCAGATGTCTTTACCTCTTCCACCACCTCTTCCGGAGACATCGTTTTCAGGGCTTTCTCTACAGATTTGTAGCCGCCGTGCTTACGATATACTTCCAGCGTTTCAATGCCGGGTACGTTTATATGTTCAGTTAATATTTTCAGTCCCATTTTAGCAGGATATATAGGTAGGAAGTTGCTTTACTGGCAGCTTGCCTGGTTATACTTTATTGTTATCTGACTAAAGACTTTATGACGAAGTACAAAAGAGATACTGTAAGTATGGTGTCTTTTGTCAAATAGTCTCTTGTCACAATGTTCTAGTAGTTTAATTTGCCCAGGTTGGCGTCTCGTGCTCCTTTTGGCGCATCATGGCTAAAAACTCATCCACACGAGCCTCACTGTCTATGTTCTCATAGAATACTTCACGCACCTGTAGCATTGGCCCTGATCCGCAGGAGGCAAGGCACTCTACCGGCTTCAGCGTAAACATACCGTCGGCAGTTGTCTCACCTTCTTCTATGTTCAGCTTCTGCTTTAGCATATCTATCATCTGATCAGCACCACGAAGGCAGCAAGGGCCGGTACGGCATACTTCCAACACGTGCTTTCCAACCGGCTTCAGGTTGAACATCGTGTAGAAGGTTGCTACCTCGTATACTTCAATCGGCTGTATGTTGAGAATCTCAGCGACTTTGTCCATCACCTCGGGGCTTACCCAACCTCCAAATTCAGCTTGCGCAACATGTAGTATAGGTAATAGCGCAGATTTCTGACGACCTTCAGGATAGTGGCTGATGTAGCGCTGTATCTCGGCCATTGCCGCGTCAGAAAACTTTACTTCGTTTAGTGTCTCTGCCATCTTTTCAATTGCCACTGATCATTTAGTGTTGATCAATGTTGAATGGTATATGATTAATAGTTAAGCGTCTAGCTCGCCAGCAATTACGTTCAGGCTACTCAGCGTCAGGATGGCATCAGCTAACTGACCGCCCTTGATCATCTCTGTATAAGCTTGGTAGTAGATAAAGCAAGGTCTGCGGAAGTGCAAGCGGTAAGGAGTTCTGCCGCCATCGCTGATCAGGTAAAAACCTAATTCACCGTTGCCGCCTTCCACACTGTGGTATACTTCGCCTACCGGAGCGTCTGTCTCACCCATCACAATTTTAAAGTGATAGATCAAGGCTTCCATACTTGTGTACACCTCCTGCTTTGGAGGCAGGTAATAATGAGGCGCATCTGCGTGGAAAGAACCCTCTGGCAGGTTCTTGTACGCTTGCTCAATGATTTTTAAGCTTTGCCATACTTCTTCGTTGCGAACCAGGAAGCGGTCATACGTATCACCGTTAGACCCTACTGGAATTTCAAACTCAAAGTCTTCGTAAGATGAGTACGGGTTCATCACGCGCACGTCATAATCAACACCAGCGGCACGCAGGTTAGGGCCGGTAAAGCCATAGTTCAAGGCACGCTCTGCTGATATAGCACCCACACCAGTTGTTCTGTCCATGAAGATGCGGTTGCGCGTCATCATTTTCTCAAACTCCGCCCATACTTTCGGGAAGCGCTTCAGGAACTCGTCAATAAGGTGCAGGGCCTTCGGTGAAAGGTCACGCTCCATACCACCTATGCGGCCCATGTTTGTTGTTAAGCGGGCACCGCATACTTCTTCGTAAATATCGTAGATGTGCTCGCGCTCCTGCATCACGTACAGGAAGCCTGTAAAGGCACCGGAGTCCACACCCAGGATGGAGTTACAGATCAGGTGGTCAGAGATACGGGCCAGTTCCATCATGATCACACGGATATACTGCGCGCGCTTCGGAACTGTAATTCCTAAGAGCTTTTCTACCGTCATGTGATATCCCATGTTATTGATAGGGGATGAGCAGTAGTTCATGCGGTCAGTAAGCGGGGTGATCTGGTAGAACGGCCTGCGTTCTGCTATTTTCTCAAAGGCACGGTGAATGTAGCCGATCGTTGGCACAGCGTCCATGATCTTCTCACCGTCCATTTGCAGGATGTTCTGGAAAATACCGTGCGTCGCCGGGTGCGTAGGCCCCAGGTTCAGCGTTGTAAGAGGGCGTTCCTCATGCAGGGCCAGTCCGTTGTCTTTGCGGAATTGCTCTAGCTCGGTGAGTTCAGCTGTTTTATGTTCAGTAGCCATGGTTAGTATCTTAGATTGTTTGCTGTGCACCATATAAGTGCCAGCAGCCAAACTGGCTTAACGTCCGAAAAAGGTATCTATCTTGTCTTCCCTTGTCTGGTCCTCCAGCGGGTACTGTTTCAGCATCGGGTGATACTCCATTTCCTCAATGTTGAGGATACGGGTCAGGTTTGGGTGGCCTGTAAACTTGATGCCGTAGAAGTCGAAAGTCTCACGCTCCATCCAGTTAGAGGCAGCATAAATATTAGTCAGCGTTGGCATCACCGCATCATCAGCAGGCATAAACACCTTGATTCGAATACGGTAGTTATGGCGCAGACTATGCAACTGGTACATCACACAAATTTCCTTGTCTTTCAAATCAGGAAAATGGATGCCGCACATGGTCGTCAGAAAGCTAATATCCAGTTCTTTATCATCGCGCAGGTACTGGATCAGGTCAATGATGGATGCGCGGTTTGTTGTGATGGTCATGATACCATCCGGGCTAAAAGCGTCCCAGATATTATCTTCACCAAACTTACTGATGATTTTGCCGAGTACGTTTTCGTTCGTAAGCTCCATTCTGCTTATTTAATATTATAAGAAGCCAAAAGTGCCTGGTACTCCGGAGAGTTACGGCGGCGCAGTGATTCGTTTTCTGCCAGGTCCTGCACACGCATCAAGCCATCCAGAATTTGCTCAGGGCGGGGAGGGCAGCCAGGTACGTAGACATCTACCGGTACGACACGGTCAATACCCTGCAACACGGAGTACGTGTCAAATATACCACCCGAAGAGGCACAAGCACCAACAGCGATTACCCAGCGCGGCTCTGCCATCTGCTCATACACCTGCTTCACAACCGGCCCCATTTTCTTGGCAATCGTGCCCATCACCATCAGAATATCAGCCTGACGAGGAGAGAAGCTAGGGCGCTCTGAACCGAAGCGTGAAATATCGTAGTTGGACCCCATGGTAGCCATGTACTCGATACCGCAGCATGATGTGGCAAAAGGCAAAGGCCAAAGCGAATGCTTACGGGCCAAACCTATCACTTTCTCAAATGAAGTGGCAAAGAAACCTGCACCTGATATACCATCTGGTGCGTCTACTAACTTTATATCGTTATTTGAATCGCTCATTTTAAGGATAGTTTGTTTTTACATGCTGGCAGTGTGCTGCCTGTAAATGCAACACTAATGCGCTTGTAAAAGTTTAATGCCTTATTCCCAATCTAGAATGCCTTTTTTGATCACGTAGAAGAATCCTGCCATGAGCAGAGACAAAAACACGAGCATCTGTAAAAAGCCATCTAAGCCAAAAGCCTTAAAGTTTACCGCCCAAGGGTACATGAAGATGATCTCGACATCAAACAGCACAAATAGAATGGCTGTCATGAAATACTTGTAGGAGATTGGGGTACGTGCATCACCCACAGATTCGATTCCGCTTTCCCAGGCAGCACCTTTTACCTCACTGTCTCTTTTAGGACCAAGCAGGTGCGTAAGCGTAAGCGCAAAAATCACAAAGCCAAGCGCTGCGGCAAACTGTATTAGGATTGGTAAGTAGTCCGATGGTATGTACTGGTGTACAGCTGATTCCATAACTCTTTCGTGCTTTCTTAAATTAGAGAGCAAAATTAGGTATAAATCATCAACAATCAAAAGTATAACGCACCTCTTAAATATGGTCTTAATTGGCTTTGAACGTATATTTAGCTTATTTTTAAATATTCTAAATAACAATTTTGTATAGACTCTATTAATACAAAAGGCCACGTCCTTTTTAGAACGTGGCCTTTGTTACAGCTATTCTTTACAAAGTATAACTTATTTATTCTCGCCCAGGAATGGGTAGCGGTAATCTACCGGCGGCACGAACGTCTCTTTGATGGAGCGTGCAGAAACCCAACGCAGCAAGTTCAGCATAGAACCGGCCTTGTCGTTTGTGCCAGAGGCACGCGCGCCACCAAACGGCTGCTGACCAACCACGGCACCCGTAGGCTTGTCGTTGATGTAGAAGTTACCGGCAGCGTTACTCAGCTTCTTCATGGCATGCTCGATTATATAACGGTCCTGACTCAGGATAGCTCCTGTCAGGGCGTAAGGAGAAGTGCTGTTTACCAATTCTAGCGTGTCTTCAAAGTTATTCTCATCATACACGTAGATAGAAATAACCGGCCCGAATATCTCTTCGCAAAGCGTAACATATGTCGGGTTGTGCGACAGCAGCACAGTTGGCTCGATAAAGTAACCTTTAGACTTGTCGTAGTTGCCTCCAGCGATAACTTCTACTTCGTTGCTGTTTTTGGCGTCATCAATATACTTGGCAATCTTGTCGAAAGACTTCTCGTCGATTACCGCGTTGATAAAGTTCGAGAAATCCTCAGGAGCGCCCATTTTAAAGGTCTTCAGGTCTTCCTGTACGTATCCTTTTACTTCTTCCCAAAGGTTGCTTGGGATGTAAGCACGAGAAGCAGCAGAGCATTTCTGGCCCTGATACTCAAATGCACCGCGGGTAATGGCCGTAGCAAGCGCTTTAGCATCAGCAGACTTGTGGGCAAGTATAAAGTCTTTGCCGCCTGTTTCGCCTACAATGCGTGGGTATGTTTTATACTTGTGAATGTTGGTACCGATCGTTTTCCAGATGTTTTGGAAAACGCCTGTGCTACCGGTAAAGTGAATACCAGCAAAGTCAGGATGATTGAAGATGACATCGCCAGCTTCAGGACCGTCTACATACACTAGGTTGATTACGCCGTCAGGCAGACCAGCTTCACGGAACAGCTCCATGATCATATGTGCTGCATATACTTGTGTGTTGGCTGGTTTCCATACAACCACGTTACCCATCATAGCGGCAGAGGCAGGCAGGTTACCGGCAATAGCCGTAAAGTTGAACGGAGTAAGTGCAAACACGAATCCTTCCAGCGGGCGGTGCTCCATGCGGTTCCACACACCTGGAGAAGACTCCGGCTGCATCTGGTAAATCTCCGTCATGTACTGCACGTTAAAGCGCAGGAAGTCTACCAGTTCACAGGCAGAATCGATCTCGGCCTGATAAGCGTTTTTAGACTGGCCTAGCATGGTGGCGGCGTTCAATCTTGCTCTCCAAGGGCCAGCCAAAAGTTCAGCAGCTTTAAGGAAGATGCTGGCACGGTGCTCCCAGCTCATGTTGGCCCAAGCCTCGTGCGCAGCCAGCGCCGCGTTTATAGCTTGTTCCACGTGTGACGCATCGCCATAGTTAAAATGGCCCAGGATGTGCTGGTGGTCGTGCGGTTGCAGCATTGGCTGCTTGTTGTCAGTATAAACTTTGTCGCCGCCAATGTACATCGGTACATCCAGTTGCTGCGACTTCAGCTCTTTATAGGTACGCTGTAGTTCCTCACGCTCAGGTGAACCCGGGGCGTAAGATTTTACAGGCTCATTAACAGGGGTTGGTACTCTAAAAAATCCGGTTGCCATCTTTTTTATAGTTTCAGATTTAGACTTAGGTTTTCGTACTACGGAGCCTCTATAAGAGGCTCTTTAGCAAAGGTAAGGCTTATTATTTGATTTTGTGGCATGGCTGAGGTAAGGTCTGGTTTCCATAGAAGGGGATAGAATAGTAAATCTATGGTTAAACAATTTAAAGGCATCATCTGCATTGCCAAAGATGTAAGGAAATCTCAAAAGTAACCCCATTGCTCCCTTTTAAGCCTTTCCTTCAGTTTAAATAGTAAACCAGATTGTAACCTTAATAGGCTGCTCCCACGTATACTCCTTCCGCTCTGGCCAAAAGAATGGCGAGCGTTTAAAGATTAAATTGAAATGACAAAGAAGTATAAAACATACACAAAATTAATGTTGGCTGGCGCCTTAGCCTTTTCCTTTGCTGCCGAAGCTACCAACTATACCTTAGCTAAATCAACAGAAGTAACTGCAAAAATGGCGCAGGAAGATGTAGCTATGCAGTGGCAAAAGAAGCTATTGGGATCTTACAGTGATATTAGCACGCTTACAGCTACTAACATAAGAGCAGCATATATTACGCTGCTTGAGAATGTGCGGGCACAACACAGCAATTGGAATGATGCAGATTGGAACCAGGCAAAGGCGGTGCTGGATAAATTAGACTACAAAAAGAACACCGTTGAAGATAAGCTGGACCTAACCTCTAAAGCCAAAATCAAAGCGCTGCAAGGAGAGTTCAGAACACTGGAAACCGCCGGAGACGTGAAGGACTAAATCCGCTTGATAGTAAGACAAGTATAGAAAAGGGCGAGACCAGCTGGTCTCGCCCTTTTCTATACTTGTTGTTTTCAGTGCTTATACTTACAGGATAGCTTTGAGCTCGCTAAGGCAGCTGATTTCATACGTAGGTTTCGGGCGTTTGCGGCCTTTTACCTGGGCGGGGTTAAAGTATACTTGATCTATACCTGCTGCACGAGCTCCTTCTACATCGCATTCGTAGTTGTCGCCAATCATCAGGCAATGCTCAGGTTTTACCTCTAGTTTGTCTAAAAGATGCTCAAACATCCTCCGATCTGGCTTTTTATAGCCACAGCATTCGGAGGTAATGATTTCTTTGAAATAATTGTGCAGCTTAGACGAACTCATCTTGATATGCTGCACCTCTTTAAAGCCATTCGTTACAATGTGCAGCCCATACTTTGGTTGCAGGTAATCCAGCACCTCATAGGTAAAAGGAAAGACTGCCGTTTTAGTGGGGCACATGTCAGTATAAGCTTCGGAAATGCCCTGCGGCAGCTCGTGTGGCTCCAGGCCTAAACCTGTCAGCGTTTTTACAAACCGGTCTTCACGCAGTTCTTTTTGTGTGATCTTGCCTTTATTATAAAGGTCCCAGAGGCGAACATTAACAAATTTATACTTGTTGTAAAACGAATCACAGTCAAATTTGCCGTGCTTGTTCAGCTCAAACTGTTCGTATAAAGTATAAAGTGTCTCCTCTGAGTTTTTTTCAAAGTCCCAGAGGGTATGGTCCAGGTCGAACAGGATGTGGGTGTATGTCTTCATGAGCTATAGTCAGGTATAAGTAAGAGTACAACGCGCCAGATGCACAGATGTTTTGCCATAGCGGGGTAAGGCTCTGTAAGGCAGGATACTAAAAGCGGCAGAATTCAGTTATATACCGGAAGTAATATTAGGTGGCCGTCCAGTGGCGGTTTTGCTGTTTATTTGCAGCTAGCTCCCTGTTCGAGAATAAAATATCGTATACTTCTTTGTCTTTCTGTAGCCTGGCGTCGCGCTCCATGTAGCTGAAAATCTGTATAACAAAATCAGCGGCTTCGTCTTTAATAGAGTAATATACCCACTGATCGATTTTGCGCGTTGACACCAGACCGGCATTACGGAGGTAAGACAGGTGGCGTGATGTTTTGGTCTGTGTAAAGTCCAGTACCTGCTCCAGATCGGACGTACACATTTCTTTGTGCTGCAGGATCAGGTGGAGAATGCGGAGCCGGGACTCATCGGCAAGTGCCTTTAGCACCTGTTGCCCGAAGGCCAGGCTAAAGTGTTTCAGTTTCATACGGCTGTGGTGGTAGTTGGATAGTGGCGCGGTCTGAACAAAATTAGGCAAAAGCTGCTATTATAAAAGAATAATTAAGTATAATTGTATCATATGACTTTTGCTGCCATACCTTCTAATATCCTTTCCCTTAAAACATATAAATGGTTATTGCTGCCGCTATTGGCCGTGCTGGTGCTGACAATGCCTGAGCAGGCGCAGGCGCAAAGTAAGCAGCGGGTAGTGCAGCTTTCAGGCTTTGTGGCCACCGGCGATAGTTTGTATGGCGTAACCGGAGCAGGCGTTTATGTGCCTAAAACTAACCGAGGTACTTATACCAACCAGTATGGCTACTTCTCGATGCCAGTGCTTGCAGGCGATAGTGTTCTCTTCAGCGCATTAGGCTTTAAAACGCAGTACATCATTATTCCCAAAACCTACGAAAGCGAGAGTTATTCTGTGATCATGCAGATGCAGGAAGACCCAACCGAACTACCCACGGTAGATGTGTTCCCGTGGCCAACAGAACGTGATTTCAAAGAGGCCGTTGCCAATGTTAGGCTACCGGATAAAGGGAATGCCATTATCACAAAAAACCTGGACCCGCGCAGGTTAGAAGAACTGGCCAAGATTACGCCAATGTCTGATGTGCAGAACTACAGGTTCTGGCAGCAACAACAGATACAGCAGCAGCAACAGCGCTACATGTACCCGTCTCAGATTAACATGATGGCTATCCCAGGATTGCTGAAGTCGCTCATGAACGGAGATTTTAAGCAGCAGAGCGGAAACTAACCATCCTTTCAGGTATAGGTTTTATCGCCGTTATGGTTATAGTTGCGACAGCAGAAGTATGATTTGTGCCTGTATAAAATATCAAGAGGCGGTTTTGGTAACTAACAAGATTACCATGCGTTATTTGCCAATGTAGCATTGTGCGTATACTACTATGCCAAGAAGCTAAATGTAGCT
Organism: Pontibacter rugosus; assembly: GCF_042678745.1. Lineage (NCBI taxonomy): Bacteria > Pseudomonadati > Bacteroidota > Cytophagia > Cytophagales > Hymenobacteraceae > Pontibacter > Pontibacter rugosus. The sequence continues at coordinate 26,027 of NZ_JBHTLD010000016.1, forward strand.
TCTTAATACTACCTACAGACTCCAAAACAGATCATAAACTATGTTAGAACCAGATCAGCTCTCCCTTAATATACCTGAAACCACTAAACCTCGTGTAATAATAGTTGGAGGTGGCTTTGGCGGTATAAATCTTGCCAAAAAACTTTCAGGTAAAGACTTCCAGGTGGTGATGTTTGATAAACAAAACTACCATGGCTTCTGGCCCCTGCTCTACCAGGTGGCTACTGCCGGGCTGGAGCCGGATTCTATTGCAGAACCGCTTCGTAAAATGTTCGGCTCCGATGATTACGAAGACTTCTACTTCCGCCTGGTTAAGGTAACGAATATAAACCCAGAGGCTAAAACTGTCTCCACGCTTATTGGAGATTTGCCCTATGATTACCTCGTAATTGCCACAGGCACCAAGCCAAACTACTTTGGGAACGATCAGATCAGAAAATACTCTTTCCCGCTAAAGCAGATACCTGAGGCCTTAAACCTGCGCAGCCAGATGTTGCAATGTTTTGAGCAGGCCAACATGTCTAAAGACCCGGAGGTGCGCAAGAGCCTGATGAACTTTGTGATTGTAGGAGGAGGGCCAACCGGAGTAGAACTTGCCGGCGCGCTTGCTGAAATGCGCAGGCATGTGTTACCAACAGATTATCCTGGTCTGGACTTTAGCCAGATGAACATTGTACTGGTAGAAGGTTTAGATCGGGTATTGCCGCCCATGTCGCCAGAAGCCAGTGAGAAAACCTTTAACTACCTGAAGGAACTGGGCGTGGAGATGCGGCTGAATACGCTGGTTGATACCTATGATGGAGAAGTGGCCGTACTGAAAAATGGAGAGCAGCTTAAAACGAATACCCTTATCTGGGCTGCCGGAGTGGCAGGGGCGCTAATTGATGGTTTGCCAGAGACATCGGTAGAGCGCGGACGTATACTTGTAAACGATTACAACCAGGTGCTGGGCTACGATAATATCTTTGCCATTGGCGATATAGCCTTTATGAAAACACCGGAATATCCGAAAGGGCACCCAGGTGTAGCACAGCCAGCGATACAGCAGGGTAAGTTGCTGGCAAAAAACATCAAACGCTTGTTCCGCCAAGAGCCACTGGAGCCTTTTAAGTATAAAGACAAGGGTTCGCTTGCCATTATTGGACGTAACCGTGCCGTTGCCGACCTTCCGGGGAACATGCATTTCGGCGGCTTTATAGCCTGGGCTATCTGGCTGTTTGTGCACGTGATGGCCTTGGTAGGTTTCCGGAACAAGTTGGTTGTGCTAAGCAACTGGGTCTACAAATTCTTTACTTATGAGAACGGCACCCGCTTGATTATCCGTCCTTTTGTGAGGAAGGGCGACAGAGCCAAGCGGAAGTTCATCAATAAGTATGGTGAGGAGTAGGGCTGGTGCATCAGTAGCTATGTAGATGCACTTTAATAAGCTGCTCTAAGGCTTCTTTTGAAAACCAATATGCCCGCTGTACTAGATGCAGCGGGCATATTTGGTTTTTATAAGTATAAATGACTATTTAATAGATTGTTGCTACATGCACCTGGCGCGATTTTTAATTTATATTTCTGACTGCTTCAGCTAATCCCGCTGGCGCGAGTTTTCAACTCGTGTCTAACTATGGTGGCGAGTTTGTAACTCAACTGGCTTGAAAAGCCATACTTGAATAGCGTCGGCTATACTTACTATACTACGCGTCAGACTGCCTCTGCTAAGTGTAGTTTATTCTTCTATAACTCCCGCTAGCGCTAGCTTGCAGCTATTATGGGTATAGCTTACAGCTCTACAGCCTCGACCATACTTTCACTGTCTCTTTCACCGCATCTTTAGCCAAGCTACCCTTTCTAGCTTCTGTTCATCCTCCAGCTCCCAAATGCCTATTGCTTCACTTTATACTTTGGAGCGCTCACAGCTGGGGTAGGGGCCCTATATAAGCGAGGGCTCGTCTTGGGGGTAGGGGCCCTTTACAACCGCATCGTGCTGTGTATCTTTCCTGCCTAACGGCTGCCGCTCGCGCGGCACCGGAAACCTACAAGGCGCTCAACGGGAAGACTGGGATCAGGTCAGTTAGCCTGGCTGACGAAGCCTCAGCCAGGCTTCCTCTCCTGCTCATGGGGAAGAGAAATATTTCAGCAACAAAACTTATACTTGTACAACAGCAGTAACAGCTGAAATATCCTTTTATCAAAGTAGCCGGGACTATACTTTAACTGCACTGCCAAAGCAACAGCATGATCTTAAACGAGAAAGGCTTCTGGAAATCCAGAAGCCTTTCTCGTTTAAGATAAGTATAAAAGACTACTGCCCGTTGCTGTTGCCTGTGCTGCGGCTGCTGGTAGCACGCTCACGTTGCATTGGGTTTTGGCCGTTGTTCTTTTGCTGGAAAATCTCGAACCGAGATGGCGCTGCACGACGTGGGAAATAGTTGTCAGATAAGTCAGTGTCAGCAGTTTCGCGGTATGGGTCTAGCTCAAAGCTTACCACCGGCTTCTCCGTAACAAATACCTTGGTGATATCATTGTTATTGTAGCGCCAGATCTCTGCCGGGATGTTAACTACTTCTTCAGAACCATCTTCATAGCTCATGCGCACGATCAAAGGCATAACTAAGCCACCTTTGTTCTGGAAGCTAACTTCATAGAAGTTAAGTCCGGAGTTTAAAATCTCCTTTTGCTCAGGAGAAAGCTGACTCAAGAATTGGCGATAGGCCTGCTCATCAGAAGCTGTGGTAGCCAACGGATCATACGTGTTGTAGAAATCCTTTAGCTCTGGTCTCAACTCTACGCGCGTTTTTTTAATTTCCTTTAGATTTCGCTGCTGCGACAGTGTTTGCGGAGCCTTGTTTTGCTGTTCGCGTTGCTGTGCGTTTACAAATGCCGGATCTTGTGAGTCAACTGTGTACCACTTCACATCTGACATGGCAATGTCGGTATGGTCGGTAGTATAGAACCAGCCTCTCCAGAACCAGTCCAGGTCTACACCTGAGGCATCTTCCATAGTACGAAAAAAGTCAGCAGGCATCGGGTGCTTAAAGGCCCAGCGTCTGGCGTATTCTTTGAAAGCATAATCAAATAGCTCCCGGCCCATTACTGTTTCACGTAGAACATTGAGGGCAGTAGCTGGCTTACCGTAGGCGTTGTTACCGAACTGCAATACAGATTCAGAGTTAGTCATGATAGGCACCTGCGTGTCTTTGGCACTTTTCATGTACTCTACTATATCCTGCGGTTCACCGCGGCGCGACGGGTAGCCTCGTTCCCATTCCTGCTCCGAAAGGTACTGCATAAAGGTGTTCAGGCCTTCATCCATCCAGGTCCACTGGCGCTCATCTGAGTTGATGATCATCGGGAAGAAGTTGTGGCCTACCTCGTGGATAATCACAGAGATCAACCCATACTTGATACGGTCTGAATACGTGCCGTCCGGCTCCGGACGGTACCCGTTAAAGGAGATCATCGGATACTCCATACCACCTACCGGACCGTGTACAGAAATTGCCACAGGATAAGGGTAGTCGATGGTGCGCTTAGAGTATGTTTCTAATGTATGTGCTACTGCCTCGGTAGAGTACTGTCCCCACAGCGGGTTTGCTTCTTTCGGGTAATAAGACATAGCCAGCACATTTTTGCCGCCCACGTTTACGTTCATAGCATCCCAGATAAACTTACGGGAGCTTGCCCAGGCAAAGTCGCGTACATTTTTGGCCGAGTATACCCAGGTCTTCTTATTCTTAGCTTTGTTTTTTTCTGCCTGTGTCGCTTCTTCCTGCGTTACAACCACTACCGGCTTATCGCTTTTGGCTGCCTGAGCCCAACGTTTCTGTTGCGTAGAAGATAGCACCTGGTTTGCATTCTGCAGCTCGCCCGTACCAGCAACCACGTGATCGGAGGGTACGGTAATGCTTACTTTATAATCACCAAAAGGCAAAGCAAATTCACCACTACCCAGGAACTGCTTGTGCTGCCAGCCGTTTACATCGTCATACACAGCCATGCGCGGAAACCACTGTGCCATCTCGTACAGGTAGTTGCCATCCTCTGGGAAATACTCGTAGCCAGAGCGGCCACCTAGCGTTTTCTGATTGTTGATGTTGTGTTTCCAGTCGATGTTAAAGCTGAAGCTCTGATTCGGTTTCAGCGGCGAAGGCAGGTCTACACGCATCATGGTATTGTTGATGGTATACTTCAGCGGTTTGCCACTTCGGTCTGTTACCTTGCTGATCTTAAAGCCGCCGTCAAACTTTTCGCGTGCCATATACTCCACAGCACGTAGCTGTACCTTTTCCTGCAGCTTTGCTGTGCTGGTAAGGTTGCTCATTGAGTTAGGCTCAAATATATTCTGGTCTAGCTGCACCCATACATAGCTCAGCACATCTGGCGAGTTATTGGTGTAGTTGATAGATTCAGAGCCGGTAATGGATTGGTTCTGGTCGTCCAGTTCTACTTTTATAGTATAATCAGCGCGCTGTTGCCAGTACTGATGGCCGGGTGCGCCCGATGCAGTGCGATATGTGTTAGGAGTTGGCAGTTCCTGCCCCAGCTGGGCAAATTTAGTATCCTGTGCCAGCGCCGCCAAGGGGCCTGCCACTAAGCTTACCAAAGCCAAACCTGCTATTAAATTTCTCATTTAGTTAAGGTAGATCGGTTATCGGTGTATGGTAGTAATAGTAGTAATATAAAGGTAACAGATTGATTGCTAGAATATACTTGTTTCCATCATTAAAATCAAGGCTACGCCAGCTGCGGCACTGGAAAGTACCATAATCCAGTCTCTTTTTTTTGCCTGGAGCACATTCATAATTACAAAACCTGCTACAAGGATGATGCCTACAATTAGTAGCTGACCTAGTTCGATGCCAATGTTAAAGGCCAGCAACTGCTGCCACATATCTCCGTTCCGGCCCAACATCTGCCGCAGGAAATTAGAGAAGCCCATGCCATGTATCAGGCCAAAGAAAATAGCCATCAAATTGTGCAGCGATAGAACAGTCGCCTGCTTAGATGCTGCTCCCTTCAGCTTAAAAAAGTTGGTGATGCAGGTGAAAAGTATGGTGACAGGTATAAGAAACTCAATCAGGGCTGTGTCGAATTGTATAATTTTAAACGTGGCCAAAGCCAACGTTATACTATGGCCGATGGTGAAGCTGGTAACAAGCGCAATTACTTTTTTCCAGTCCTGCAACGTATAAATGGCACTTAGCGCCAGCAGGAACAGCATATGGTCGTAGGCTTTAAAATCAAAGATGTGATGAAAGCCTAATTCTATATAAGTGGAGAAAACAGATGACACAGCGTTACTTAAAGTATGGTGATAGAAGCAAAGATGCAAATTAAGCAGGAACAGGCTCAGTTGCAACGTGGGAGCTGGATGTAGAAGCCGATTGCCCTGTGTTGTGACATAAAATCGACGAAAACCTGTCTCGGCTCTACTAAGGGAGGCGTGAGAATGTATTGAAGACTGTCTCTTAAGTATAAAGATAGAGCTGTTGCTAGTTTAATTATTTGTTTGCTGCCAGTGCCTCTGCTCGTGCTTTCTGGAAGAAAACCAGGTGATATTCTAAGGCATTGCCCCAGTAAGGCCAGGTATGAGCACCTGGTCGCTCCACATAATCGTGCGGTACTTTTTCGTAAAGCAGGCGGCGATGCAACTCACGGTTGGCTTCTATCAGAAAATCGCTCACGCCACAATCTATTATAAATTTCACTCCGCTGGCTTTTAGCTGCGGCACTAGGTGCACAATAGAGCTTGCCTTGTAGCGGTCCATGTTTTGTGCTTTAGGCCCGAGTAAAGGTTCAATGCCAGTGGTAAGTATGTCTCCTTCAATAGCTGAAAGGTCTACAGCGCCGCTCATACTTCCTGCTGCCAGATATAGCTCCGGGTGGCGAGCAGATAAATATAAAGCACCATGCCCGCCCATACTTAAACCTGAAATAAAACGGCTGTTCTTATTCTTGATGGTTCGGTACGAATTATCAACCTGTTGTACCAGTTCTTGCGTAATAAAAGTTTCATATTGGTTAGCAGGGGCAATTGGGCTATCCAGGTACCAGCCGCTAAAGCCACCTTCAGGCGTAACAATAATCATCTGGTATTTATCTGATAGTTCAGCTAGCAAGTTTTTGTCAGGTGTTTTGGTAAGCCAGTCGCGAAAGTTGCCGCTGTAGCCGTGCAACAAGTATAAAACAGGAAATGGACCGTTTTTCTTCTTTTTATAAGTATCTGGTGTTACTACACCTGCTCTTAATGTTTTGCCCATAGCTGTGCTGGCTATTTCCAGAGTATCAACCTGGGCGGCACGGGCGCCAAACAAGAACAGACAGAAAAACAGAAGGAGTAATGGCTTCTTTATCATAGTTTGATGTTTAAAAGATGCAGAGTAGGGCTGATAGGTAATTTTAAATTTTGTAGGCCAATATAAGGATAATAATTACTTTGGTATATAACTATGGCCGCTGCCTGGGCGAGGGACAGCATCCAACTAAACAAGAGATTGAATGAAAAGTAAACACAACCATACCCGCAGCAGCTTTCTAAAAACAGCTGCAACAGTCCTTGCCGTATTTTCCATGGCTTTTACTGCCTGTAGCTCATCTGATACTGAGCAGGCAGATGCTGACACAGTCTTATCAGAAAACGAAACAGATAGCACTACTACATCTATGGTATACATTGGCACTTATGCAGCAGCAGATTCTTCCAGCATTTTTTTGTACCACATCGACACCGAAACGGGCGAATTGAAAAAGGCGAACGGCTTTCAGGGAGGAGAAAGTCCTTCATATCTTGCACTTGATCCAAGTGGAAACTACTTATATGCCGTTAATGAGATGCAGGAGTTTGAAGGTCGACAGGGTGGTGCTGTTAGCGCTTTCTCAGTTAACCAGAAGACGGGGGATATATCGCTACTTAACAGGGTTTCATCCCGAGGAGGATCACCCTGCCATATTGCTATAGATGGGAACACAGTATTGGTGGCAAACTATATGGGTGGCAATGTGGCTTCTTTTCCATTGCAGGAAAAAGGGAAGATAAACGAAGCCGCCTCGTTGGTGCAGCATAGCGGCACTGGTCCAAACCCAGAAAGGCAGGAAGCTCCTCATGCCCATTTCATCTCTCCCGGACCAGAAAACAGGTTTGTATTCTCAGTAGATTTAGGAGCTGATAGAGTATTCGGCTATCGCCTTGATGAGAACTCGTTGGTGCCAAACAGCCCGGCTGTGGCCTTTGCTTCCAAAGCTGGTTCAGGTCCCCGCCACCTGGCTTTTCACCCCAGCGGCAGCTATGCATACTTGCTGCATGAGTTAAACTCTACCATGGTGGCCCTGGCTTATAATGGAGAGGAAGGTACTTTTACAGAAATTCAGTCGTTGCCTACACTGCCGGAGGGCTTCTCTGGGAACAACCAGCCCGCTGCCGTGAAAGTGTCAGCTGACGGAAAGTATGTGTACGGTTCTAACCGTGGGCATAACAGCATTGTAGTGTATTCTGTGGATGAAAATACAGGTAAGTTAACATTCGTGCAGCACGCAAGCACAGGCGGCGACTGGCCCCGTGATTTTACCATAGACCCTACTGGTAAGGTGCTGCTGGTAGCCAATGAGCGCTCTAACAACGTCACTACTTTTATGATCGATAACGCAACAGGTAAACTGACTGCTACCGGGCATGAGGCACAGGTACACAAGCCAGTAAACTTAGTGTTCCGGTAATATAAGTTTTCATACATAACTAAAAAGGGCCAGCTATAACAGCTGGCCCTTTTTAGTTATGTAGGGGATGGAAAGGCAGATTTACTCCGTCACCCTGATCATAGTTGTTCTTGTTTGGCCGTCTTTTGTGGCGTGAATCATCTTATCTGCTCCTTCCCACGAAACCAGGGCTGTATCTGTATGAGAGCCGTATTTAATGCTAAGCGTTTGGTCTGTAGGGTTGTAAAAATAGCCGCCACGGAAGCCCCTGCCATCTGTGCTTAACTCCATCCTGAACTGCCCAGATTCCTCAAACACAAAACGCATGGCGCTTTGGTGCAGGGTACTATCGATGCCGCTTGCTGCTTTGGCGTTTACATCATTGCCAATCTGCATGTCCACCAGTTTCCAGCTTCCAACAATGGAATAATGACTTTGCTGCTTATGAAAGGTAAAAGCAACAGTAGTACAAAGTATAAGCAGGGTGATGATTGGCAAGTATAGCTTCATGATAGAGAGTAAACACAGGTGAGCTGCGCAAAGTAGTTAAAGATACAGATTTCTTTAGTCGCAAATGCATCAGCTAAAGGTAAACGAACATGGTGCAGCTATCGTTCAGGAAAAGCAGGCTGGCAAGAAATACCAGCTGCTGCTAAAACATGTTTTTTTGCTTTGTAGAGGCCTCAAGAGTACAGTTTGTTTAACTTAACCAACCATATTATGCTTAGGATACTGCCTGAAACCAAAGAAAACCTGCTGGCTGTTCAGATAAGCAAAGAGCTTCGTGTCGCCGACTTTGACCAGTACCGCAACCTGCTCCGCGACCTGATGGGCAAGTATAAAGAAGCGCGTTTATACTATGAAATGATTGACCTTGACCTGACGGATGTAAGTGCTGTGGCTGCCGTAGAGAACGGAATGTTTGATGTAGTGCATGGCTTGGATTACGGCCGCGTGGCCATGGTAGGAGAGAAGAAGTGGCAGGAGTGGGCCGCAAACCTGATCAGCCCCGTTAAGAAAAAAGGCGTGCGCTTTTTTGACTTGGCAGAGAAGGAACAGGCGATGGCGTGGGTACAGGATGAATAAGTTACCTGCCGCGAGCTGAAAGCTCGCGGGAGAGTTACTCAATCAAAATAATATCAATTAAGCCTTTGTTTCCAGCGTAGTCTCTGGCGCTGCTGTATAGATACTCCCAAGGCTCCTCCACGAAGCCCGCTTCTACAGGGTTTTGGTGTAGGTAATCCAGCTTTTGCTGCATGATAAGGTTGTTATGTAACTCAATAGGATGGTTGTGATGCTGCCAGAACTGATATATGTCAGTACTTGGGTTAGAGCTTCCTGCCCTGCGGAACATCCACAGCAGCCATTCTTTCCGGCTCTCCTGGTTATGTTCTTCTAGCATATTAAGTATGACTTTGGCTGTGTGCCGTTTCATGTCACGAAGTATGCCTTCTATCGGTTCTATGTTGCTCCCTATAAGTTCTATGTTGCTCCCTATAAGTAAATGCACATGGCTGCTCATGATGCACCAGGCATAAACTTCCAGGCCCTTATGCTTAATGCAGTACTTCAGGCTTTCTACCACAACTTGCTTATACTCCCGTCGCACAAACAGGTCAATCCAGTTTACCACCGCAAAAGAAACAAAGTATAGTTTCGTCTGATCTCTGATTTTGTAGTTGCGGCTCATAGTTCTCTTTTTTTGTTTCTACCGCGAGCTTGTAGCTCGCGGTTGTACATAGGGCAAGCTTTCAGCTTGCGTAACTTTAATTTATACTTACGTGAGCTGAAAGCTTGCGGGAAGGCTACAAAACAAAAAGCCCCACCAATGGTGGAGCTTTTGCTCAACTAAACTTTATTCTTTATACTCTTTATTCCCCTGTAGGGATTTCAATAGCAACGTTCACGAAGCGAATTTTACCATCTTCCAGCGTGGCTTCTACCACAGAGTCTTTGCTGATCCTACCAGCCAGGATGTCCTTCGAAAGCTCGTTCAGGATTTGGCGCTGTAGCACACGCTTCAGTGGCCGGGCACCAAACTGCGGATCGTAGCCCTGCTCGCCCAGGTAATCCAGTACCTCATCGGTGGCGATCAGCTGTATACCTGTCTCCTCCAAACGATCCTGAATCTGCTTGAACTGGATGGTAACAATCTTTCTGATGTCGCCACGGCTCAGCGGACGGAACATCACCAACTCATCGATACGGTTCAGGAACTCCGGCCTAACTGATTTCTTCAGCAGGTCGAACACTTCCTCTTTGGTACGCTCGATCACTTCGTCATGGTTAAACTCGTTCATCGTCTCAAAATTGCTCTGGATGATATGCGAGCCAATGTTCGAGGTCATGATGATAATGGTGTTCTTGAAGTTCACCACACGGCCTTTGCTATCAGTTAAACGACCATCGTCGAGCACCTGTAGCAGGATGTTGAATACATCCGGGTGCGCTTTCTCAATCTCGTCGAGCAACACCACAGAGTATGGCTTGCGGCGGATAGCCTCTGTCAACTGGCCACCTTCATCATAACCCACATATCCCGGAGGCGCACCAACTAATCTGCTTACCGCATGGCGTTCCTGATACTCACTCATGTCGATGCGCACCATGGCGTTATCGTCGTTGAAGAGGTAATCAGCAAGCGCTTTGGCAAGCTCTGTTTTACCCACACCGGTTGTACCCAGGAAGATAAATGAGCCAATCGGACGCCTTGGGTCTTGCATACCGGCACGGCTTCGGCGCACGGCATCAGAAATGGCTTCAATCGCTTCTTCCTGACCGGCTACGCGTTTGCCCAACTCCTGCTCCAGGTGCAACAGCTTTTCGCGGTCGCTCTGCAGCATTTTACTTACCGGAATGCCTGTCCATTTGGCTACTACCTCGGCAATGTCCTCAGCGTTCACTTCTTCCTTCAGCATCGGGTTCTCGCCCTGCATTTCGCGTACCTGCTCCTGCAGCTGCTTAAGCTTCGCTTCGGCTTCTTGAATTTTACCGTAGCGCAGTTCTGCTACGCGGCCATAGTCACCGGCACGCTCGGCTTGCTCTGCTTCCAACTTGAACTGCTCAATATTTTCCTTCTCTTTCTGTAGCCCTTCAATGATCTGCTTTTCGTTCTGCCACTTGGCTTTCAAATCATCGCGCTTGCCACTCAAATCGGCTATTTCTTTAGAGAGCGTAGCTTCTTTATCTCTGTCGTTTTCACGGCGGATAGCCTCGCGCTCAATTTCCAGTTGCATGATGCGGCGCTGAATTTCGTCTAGTTCCACTGGCAGCGAGTCGATCTCAATACGCAGCTTCGCCGCCGCTTCGTCCATCAGGTCAATGGCCTTGTCTGGCAAAAAGCGATCAGAGATGTAGCGGTTCGACAGCTCCACAGAGGCAATGATCGCATCGTCTTTGATGCGCACGCCGTGGTGCAGCTCATACTTGTCTTTGATACCGCGCAGAATCGAAATAGCATCCGGCACGTTGGGTTCGTCTACCATCACTGCCTGAAAACGACGCTCCAGCGCTTTGTCCTTCTCGATGTACTTCTGATATTCTTTCAGCGTAGTCGCACCGATGGCATGCAGCTCACCACGCGCCAAGGCTGGCTTCAGCAGGTTGGCTGCGTCCATGGCACTCTCGCCTCCGGCACCGGCACCAATCAAAGTATGTATCTCGTCAATGAAGAGCACGATCTCGCCTTCCGCATCAATCACTTCCTTGATCACCGCCTTTAGACGCTCCTCAAACTCACCTTTATACTTGGCACCTGCCACCAGCAGACCCATATCCAGGCTCATCAGCGTCTTCGACTTCAGGTTCTCGGGCACATCTCCGGACACAATGCGCTGTGCCAGGCCTTCCACGATGGCGGTTTTGCCCACACCAGGCTCACCCAAAAGTACCGGGTTGTTCTTCGTGCGGCGGCTCAAAATCTGCAGCACACGACGTATCTCTTCGTCACGGCCAATCACCGGGTCAATCTTACCGGCACGCGCCAATTCGTTCAGGTCTTTGGCGTAACGCTTCAGCGAGTTATACTTGGCCTCTGCGTTCTGGTCAGTTACTTTGGTGCCACCGCGTAACTCTTTAATTGCTTTCTTGAGGTCTTTTTCGTTGAAGCCTACGTCCTTCATCAGGCCAGCCACTTTGTCGTGACCAGCTAAGAGGCCCAGCAGCATGTGCTCTATGGCTACGTATTCATCGCCAAATTCTTTAAGATTGGAAGTAGCTTTCTGCAGCGCCGCATTGGCATCGTTTGCCAGGTAAGGGCCGCCTCCAGTTACTTTCGGATAGGCTGCTACAATTTCATCTAACTTGCTGTTGAGAATGTTGCCGTTGATGTTCAGCTTCTGCAACAGAAAGTTGGTCACGTTCTCGTCTGTTTGGAGAATTGCTTTCAAAATATGCCCAGTTTCGATAGCCTGCTGCTGGTTGCCGCCTGCTATCTCAGTAGCCTTCTGAATGGCCTCCTGCGCTTTAATCGTATAGTTATTGAAGTTCATATCTTCGTCTGTTTTCCTTTGGTTTTACTTACGATAACTATATTATCAACTTACGCACCAGTGGTACTTTTAGGTGGTTTTACTGTAATTATGTCATTTTTATAAGTGAGATTTAGAGGAAATGCAGCCAAAATGTCTGAATCAGGATTTACAGGATATGTAAAGATCAACAGGATTT
>NZ_JBHTLD010000017.1:0-37077 GCF_042678745.1 Pontibacter rugosus
CTGGCCATGTGCATGTTGCTGTCGGCCAGTGCATTTGCCCAAACGGGCAGCATAAGGGGAACAGTACTTGATACAGAGAATCAGCCTGTGTCCTTCAGCAGCGTGTTCCTCAAAGGCACCAACACAGGCACTACCACCAATGAGAAAGGAGCCTTTAATCTGGAGCGGGTGAATGCCGGAGAACACAGACTTATAGTTTCAGCCATAGGTTTTGAGCAGAAAGTCATAGCAGTTACGGTAAATGCAGGAGAGACCCAAACGGTGCAGGTAAGCCTTTCGCCAAGCCAGCAGGGGTTGAACGAGGTGGTGATCTCCGCCAGCCGCACCCCAGAAACCATTGACCAAGTCCCCTCCTCCATTACCGTGCTTTCCCGAAAAGCCATTGAGGAAGACCTGATGGTGAGCACGAACATCATAGATATTCTCAGCAACAAAGTGCCAGGCCTTGCGCCAAGCACAGGCACCAGCAGCAACTGGGGCCAGACACTTCGTGGCCGTGCCATGCTGGTAATGATCGACGGGGTGCCGCAATCAACTCCCCTTCGTAACGGCGCCGTGGATATGCGTGCACTGGATCCGGATGCCATTGAGCAGGTCGAGGTAATTAAGGGAGCCACCGCCATTTACGGAAACGGTGCAGCGGGTGGTCTTATCAACTACATCACCAGAACGCCGCGTCAGCAAAAACCTCTTAGCGCCCGCACTTCGCTGGGCATGACAGGCTCACTGGTGGATGCTGACAACAGCATTGGCGCCAGGGTAAGCCAGATGTTCTACGGCAAGACAGGCAAGTTCGACTATGTGCTGAGCGGTGCCTATGAGCAGACCGGTGAGTGGAAGGATGCCGAGGGGGATGTGCTACCACCGGACTATGGCCTGGGCGAGACCGATTCTTACAACGGCTTTGTAAAGCTTGGCTATGACTTTACCCCCTTTAACCGTGTGCAGCTGACCTACAACTATTACAGCAGCGAGCAGAAGACGAACTATGTGCCGCAGTACGGAAACTACCAGAACAGACAGAAAAGCACAGCCGTGCTGGGCGAAACGCTGGGCGTGCCGCAGGGCGTGCGCTCCAACCACAACCTGCACCTGCGCTTCTCCGGGGAGCAGGCCTTCCTCAGCAGCCGCTACGAGGCAGACGCTTACTTTCAGTCTGTGGACAACGTGTTTTTCTGGTCTCCTAATTTTGAGTTCGGCGGGCAGTCCATGATTTCCTCCGTGAAAAAGGGGGCAAGAGGCTTGCTCACCACGCCTTACAAAATCAGTGCTTCTGTTGAGGGAGATGTGACCTATGGCCTTGATGTATTGAATGACATTACTTCTCAACCGCTGGTGGACGGCCGCATATGGGTGCCGGAGATGAACATGCTCAACGTCGCGCCTTTTGTGCAGCTGAAGACTGCCATTGCCGAAGACCTGATCTTTAAAGGCGGCTTTAGAGCCGAGAAAGTAAATATTGAGGTAGAAGACTACACCACGCTCAGAACAGTAAACCCTACCACAGGAGAGATCGATAATTCGGGCTTTGCGGTGAAGGGCGGTGAGTTGGGCTACAATGCCTACCTTTTCAACGCCGGGTTGCGGTACAACAAGTTTGAGTTGTTCACGCCCTACGCCAGCTTCTCCCAAGGCTTTTCAGTGGCCGATATCGGGGTGATGCTGCGCTCGGCGAGAGTAGACGATATCAGCAAGATCAGCACCGAGGCCATCGTGATCAACAACTATGAGGCAGGCTTTGTGAGCAAGTTCCGCAAGCTGAGGTTTGAGGGAGTGGGCTTTGTCAGCACCTCCGAGCTGGGGGCGAGCGGCCAGTACAAAGACGGGGTGTTCGTGGTCATGCGCACGCCGGAGAAGATCTTCGGATTTGAGGCAACAGCCGACGTTGCCTTGCTGGATAACCTTAGCTTTGGAGCCACCTACTCTTACGTGGAGGGAAAGATGGACGTGAACCAGAACGACAGCTTTGATGATGCCGAGGATGTGTACCTGGGTGGTGAGCGCATCTCGGCTCCTAAATACACGGCCTACCTTCGTTATGCGCTGTTTGAAAACAAGCTTGGCTTCAACCTGCAGTACACGGGCATCGGCGGCAGAGATCGGTTTGAGATAAATGAGAAGGGGACTTATAATTTTTACCAGGGGCCTGTGGAGCCTTACCAACTGGTGAATCTGTCTGCCAGCTACAAAATGAGCAAGAACACTACGTTCAATATAGGCGTGGAGAACCTGTTTAACGAGGACTACTTCCCTGCGCGCTCGCAGTGGTTCACTTCCCCGACCCTGTACACAAAAGGCAAGGGGGCAGCCTTCAACGTATCAATGGTGGTAGAGCTGTAGAGCAGGTATTAAGACAAACAGGCAGCAGCGCCCCAAGTACTGGGCGCTGCTTATCCTGGCAAGCCTGAAGAGGCAATGCTGCCCGTGCCCCTCATGACCACGGAGGATTAGAATGCACCAATAAAAGTAACTAAGCTTTATGTGTGATACCCGAACGCTCAGCAGTAGAAACAACACCTACATCAGCCATTGCGTAGGCTGCAGGTCCGTCAGCCTTTGGCATAACAACCTTATTGTAAGCTTCACTCCTGAACAGTTTTTCGCCTTCAGCAACCTCATCCGCAGGTACAGCTTTGCTGATGGTGCCATGCCATTTCCGGATGAGCTGGAGCGTATCATGATACGCCTACCCCATAAGGATTTCACGATGGCTTTTACCGAAGCGGAATGGGAGAATCTAGGTGAGGTTGTTGAGGAAGCACTGTACATGCGCCAGATTTACGAGATGCTGGAGTAGATGCAGCATTTGTCAGCAAAGCGGGTTTCTCTAATCATGCTTTTACACCATGCACGTTTGAATGGCTTCTGATCAAGTATATGCACCCCTCTAACTATGGAAATGTTATCCTGTCTATCGGCGTGCCAGCCATTTGCGTTAGCTGAAAAAGTAGCAGCAGTCCTTCTGAGCTTTGCCGAAGATTTCTGATGCCAATACAGGGAAGACCAACCGGCATAAAAGCCAGCCGGTTCTATTAGTAGATTGCCCCTTAATTTACCGTAATCGCCATTTCAAAAGAAAAACAGAATGTTACTTCCTTCCTGAACACTCTAGAGCAGTTATCAGAGGAAGAACGGTTATTTGAATTTATTATGTCAAGTTTAATAACAATAAAACTCGACATAATGGAGAGAAGAGAGCTACCTTTGCGGGAACAATATAGTGAAGAACAAACAGCTATGAGCATCATGCAGCAAGTCCGGGAAAGAATTGAACAGGCCCAACCCGGTCAGCTGCTGACTTATGCTGATTTTCAGGTGAATGACAGCCAGCTGGAGGCCTTGGCAGCGGCGCTCAGTCGCTTGGCCAAGCAAGGGGTGATCAACCGGCTGGCAAAAGGCCGCTACTATAAGCCAAAGGAAACTGTTTTCGGGAAAGTAAGACCATCTGAAAAGGAAATCATCAAGAGCCTGAGCACCTCCAAAGGCAAAGTCAAAGGGTACGAGAGCGGTTTGGGGCTTTTCAACCAGCTGGGCCTGACAACACAGGTTCCCCAGGAGGTGACGCTGATGACCCGCAAGCAACGCCGGGTGGCGAATGTCGGGAAAACCAAAATCCGTTATGTTCAAAGCCCTACCAACTTCAAGGAGTCTGACATTGACAAGCTTCAAGTCCTGGACGCTCTGCGCGGTTACAAGAAGATCCCGGACCGCAACAGCGAAAAGACGATCCTCATTCTGCTGGAGTATATCAGAAAATTAGCCAAAGGCGACATGGATCGGCTCATGGAGCTGGCGCTGGACTACAATCCCGCTACCCGTGCCCTGCTGGGAGCCCTGCTGGAGCAGCTGGGCTATGCACAGGAGGCGGACAGGCTAAGGCAGTCACTCAACCCGCTGACTAAATACAAACTGGGCATTAGCGAGAGCATTTTGCCCAACAGAAGAGACTGGAATATCATATGAACCTGCACCAAAACCCGGAGGTGTTTCGGGACGCTATTACGGCCACAGCAGAGGCCCTGCAGATCAGGGATGTGTATGTGGAGAAGGACTACTGGGTAACACTGGTGCTCTACCGCCTGGCCCACTCCCCCTACGTGGAGCAGGCTATCTTCAAGGGCGGCACCTCCCTTTCCAAGGCCTATAACCTGATCGAGCGTTTTTCAGAGGATATCGATCTAGCGATCAATGCTCCTGAAGGCATGACTAACAACCAAGTCATGCAACTGATCCGCAAAATCTCAAAAGAGATCACAAAGGACATGGTGGAGGTAGATGACCCGCACCGGGCCAGCAAAGGCTCCCGGTTCCGCAAAACGCTGCACTACTACGGGGCCTCCGTGCAAGGAGACTACGGTCAGGCAACCGACAGAATCCTGGTGGAAATCAATTTCTTTGCCAGCCCTAACCCACACCAGCTGATGCCAATCAAAACCTACATCAGCCAGTTTATGGCCCAGCGTAACTTGCTGGACCTGATCCGCCAACACGATCTGGCTCCCTTTGAGGTGAATGTGGTAAGCCTGGAGCGCACCTTCACAGAGAAAGTGCTGGCCCTGGTGCGGGCTTCCTATGCAGAGAATCCCATAGATGAACTGGGCAGTAAAATCCGCCATATATATGACCTGCACGCCATGCTAAAAGTACCTGCAGTGGCCGCTTTTCTGCACAGCGAGGACTACTTCGAGATGATCCAAGCTGTACAGGCTGATGATGCCCGCAACAGCGAGTTTCAAGGGGACTGGGCTCTGCAGCCGCTGGATGCCTGCCTGCTGTTCGCCGACGTGGGAGGAGCTTGGAATTCTTTAGAGACGGCCTACCAGCAGGAATTCCGTTCCCTCGTGTATGGTACGCTGCCTGACGCGGAAGAGATTGTTACCGTCTTGGGAATAGTCGCTGCACGCCTTAAGGCATTCGGAGACAGGAAGAGTTGATATGGACCTAATGTAGCTGTTAGACCCTGCATAAGAAGTACGGTATATAATCTATTCCTTAAATGTGCTAATCCATGCCCCGGTGGATAGAATCACGGTAGTCAAAATGAGAAGTTTTAAGGCCAGTATCTTATTGGGCTAGCCTTAAAACTTCTCTTAGCACTCATCCATATTGATATATACTTATCATATTTTAGGTAAATTGCTAACCCTGTTAACAAATAAACCAGTCACTCTAGCTCAGATCACGGTAGTTTTAGAATAACAAAGAAGTATTCCATGAATATTCTAAAGCTGTGCCTTCTTCTGTAGTTTGATCATATAAGAAGTAAGAAATGAACGCAGTTGAGATTGAGGAAGCTATTTCATTACTGGCAGAACAGCCTTTTAATCCTGTTGAGTTTCCCTATGCTTTTCTGGAAGCTTTTGGCAATAAAGCTACAACCATCAAGCGCCTACAAACCGGCAACAATAATAAATCGGACGTAGAGGGCGGAGTGCTCCAGCGAAACAATATTCATATAGTTGTATGCGAAGAAGGCGCGGTTTTAGAAACGCTGAACCAGCTCCGCAATAGCCCAGCAACAGCTAGAGCTAAGGCCAATTTATCCTGGCTACAGATGGTAAGGAATTTCAGGCCGAAGATATGAGTAGCAGTGAGACTGTTGCTTGCGACTACCCACAATTCAACGAGCATTTTGGCTTCTTTCTGCCTCTGGCAGGTATCAGTACCGTAAAGCAAACACGAGAAAATGCCTTTGATATAAGGGCTACGGCGCGCCTTAATAAACTCTATGTAGAACTCTTGCGCCATAACCCAGACTGGGCTACAGAAGAGCGGCGGCACGACATGAACCATTTCCTGGCTCGGCTGATCTTTTGCTTTTTTGCTGAGGATACCGGCATTTTTAGCGGGAACAATCCGTTTGTCGATACAATTCAGAGAACTAGGTTGTGTTGACAATTAGAGCAGGAGTGTCATAGTTGCGGCCGGGTGCAGGAAAGCCAGAAAGCTGGAGGCGGTCTTGTCGTATCTGGTGGCGATGCGGCGGTAGTGTTTGATGCGGTTGAAGAATCGCTCGATCTTGTTTCGGTCCTTGTAGAGGTTCCCGTCAATCTGGCGGGGCTGTTTGGAGTTAGAGCGGGAGGGAACGACCACCTCCGCGTTGAGGTCGGCAATGACTTTGGCGAAGGACGAGCTGTCGTAGCCCTTGTCGGCCACCACAGCTCCCGGCATGTCATCACCCAGCAGGGCCTCGGCCTGCCGATGGTCTGAGTGGTGGCCGGCAGAGAGGATAAACCGGCGGGGATTACCCAGGGCGTCGCAGCAGGCGTGGACCTTGGTCGAGAAACCGCCTCTGCTGCGGTCCAGCGCCTCATCCTGGGCGCTCGTTTTTTTGCCCTGCCGCGTGCTGGTGGGCTCTGACGGTGGTCGAGTCGAGCAGCAGCCAGTCCAGGTCCGGCTCCTGCAACTCGTCGAAGACGCGCTGCCAGACGCCCTTGCGGGCCCATCGGCGGAAGCGCTGGTAGGAAGAGTTCCAGGGGCCGTAGCGCTCGGGAAGGTCACGCCAGGGGGCGCCGCTGCGGGCTATCCCGAGCACGGCGTTGATGAACTGGCGGTTGTCTCTGGCCGTGCGCCCCACATCGCTGGACTTGCCCGGAAGCAGAGGAGAGAGGCGCTGCCAGTCATAGTCGTTGATTTCGTAGCGTCGCATAAGCTTTTTAGAACTTAAACAACAGGAAAACAAAATCATTCAGTAATTGTCAACACGACCTAGTGCTTCAGCTCTATAAAACGCTACTTTTATACTTTACTTCAAAAGTATGGATCATAACTTCCTCTGTTTAGACGATACCTTTCAATGTTTAGCGCCTGGCTTTAAAAGTTAACGCCCCAACGTGAAGCTTTTTGACTTCATTTTGTTGTTGTTGTTATTATAAGTGAGTAAGTTTGGTATCAAATATGGGTCTTATTGGTACTTGTGAACTAAAATGACGTCATATTGGTTCTTGAATGCTAGTGAGTTGCAATCTTCGTATAGGGCGCAAGTATACTTTGATAGTAAGAACACCCAAACTATAAAAGAAAAGACCGTGAAACTGAGAGAGCGCTTCCCAAAACTGCAGGACGAAGCATTCGTGCGATCCATGGTGATCAAGTCCGTGTATGGCTCCATGATGCTGGAAGACCAGGAGGTTAGCAAGCAGCGTCTGGAGCAGCTGTATACAGAAGTAAAGAGCGAAAAGCAGGCTAAAGCAGCCTAAGCTGCTCGCGGATCATATTTTCCAACGCCGCGTAATCATGTGTATCTGCAAGCTTAACGGCTTGCAGAAAGCTTAACGGCTTGCAGCTATTTTTTTCTCCCCTCTCCTTTCCGCTGGTACAGTTGAACCCTTTGGTCAACGCACATGTAGGCAAGCCTATTGGTTAGCAGGCGCGATGATCGCCCGTTCCCGTTGACAAGAGGGGGGTATGTGCACCATTCGGTGGTGCACCCATGGCAACAGCCTTACCAGTTCGTTCTCCCCCTTCACAGGCAGCCAGTATTTGTTCATCTCGTAGATAAACTCAGCCATTAGACGGGGCACGTCATAGAATTTCGGGGGCGCATAGGTGCCTACCTGCAAATCCTTCTTCCGCCAGGTACCCGCCCACTCATAGATCTCGCCGAAGGCAATCTTGTGTATCTCCAGCAACAGCGAGGTTGAAACCTCCACCGGGAAATCAAGGTCAAGGATAAACTCCTCTGCCTTCAATACCCCCTTTGCCTCCAGTTCGTTGAGCCGGGCCTTGTCCCCTATCCCAAGCAGGTTGTCATCGGCTGCAGTTGTATACTCTCCCATGTCATCACATTTTATGCAAAGTAATGCAAAATCAAACAAGTCATACCCAAGGTCCTGCAGTAACAACATACGGTCCTCAGGTGCAGCAGAAACTTTCTTTACCTGTGAGGTTGGCACTCGAATGGCCTTATGAACCCCCGCTTCAAAAGACTGCCACGTGATGTGCAGCAAGTTACTATCAGGTACGGAACCCAAGTATTTTACTACAATATTGGAATGCGTTGAGATGACAAACTGGTTGCTGCCTGCTTTCTGAATGATCAGGTCCAACAACTTTTTCAAAGCAGCAGGGTGCAAGTCGTTCTCAAGCTCTTCGATTAGAAAAAGTTTGTGGTCTTCCGTCAGCAGAATAACGATGAGTCCCAGCACGTTCAGCACGCCCTCCCCCATAGACTCCAACGGAATGGTCGTATAGCTATCTACAAACACCCCGACTTTCCGTTCATGCTGCTCTCCAGGAATGAGTCCTACGGTAAAACCTAGGATATCGCGGCTGAGACGATCGAATTCAGCATTTTGGTAATGAGAGGAATTACTAATGTTCTGGATTTTGGCAGCCAGGTTGCTTAGGTCTTCATGCACCTGAAACATTGAATCTTCCCCGCTGTGGTGGTAACTATGGTGATGCTTGCGCTTGGCAAAGAAAGGATAGATAAAGTTCTGATCGCTTTCTTTGTCAGGGAGCTTGGTGAATTCCACCAAATTTACCAACCTGCCATTTTCATCCTTGCCTCTCTTGTGGTATTGCAGGACTGATCGCTCATCTGCAGGTTGATACACATAGCTCTCCTTTTTCTCCCCAGCGCCACATAAACAAAAAAGCACGGTCACTTCATGCATTTCTGGCAAAAGTCGCGTTACTTCACTCATTCCTGTTGGCTGAAAAAGAGAGAAGTCGTTGCCCGTCGCACCCGCAAACCGCACCGCTATGGCCCCCTCCTGCTTTGTTTTTCGAATATCTGGCTTGGTTAGGCTGTATTCTTTTTGCGGCTTGTAAAGCGCTTTGATGACGGTGGATTTCCCGGCATTGTTTGCACCAACCAGCAAATTGATACCTGGGGAGAATCTAATCTCAACCTTTGTATAACTTCTTATATTTTCTTAGTAAAGGCTGCTAATGTACATGTCTGGTAAAATTGGGTTTATTTAGATGTGCAGGGAGAAGGTCAAGCTATATCACACATCATCAAACTCCCGGATAATATCGGCAGCCGTCACCATGTTCCCGCAGCCAATAAGCTTCTCGATGATCAGGTTCAGGGGCAGTTGGTCTTTGATCTTGTAGGCAAACAGGTACAGGAGCACCTCCGAGGAAAGCAGGATGTTATGCGAAATCAGCACCCATAAGAAGTAGAGCCTGTGAGTTTTCACAGCTCTACTTCTTATGGGTGCTAAGTCCTGAAATATTTTATCTTCCCATGTACTTTGCGATATACACCAGTTTATAGTCTTCGTCCTGACACAGACAGTTTGTACCTATTAGCTTATCACAACTTTCGGAATTATGCTTAGAAAGAGGCTTTAGCAAATTGAAGCGAGTACGCGTACCAATTGGATTAGAGCGGAATCCCCCTGCATGCACAATAACTTCAGCAGCAAGCATTATTCCAGCCATTGCAGACTGGAACGCGAGCGGCACTTCAACATTATTAGGGGCTGTGGTATCATTGCTAAAGCTCATGAGCATGCCGCCGCATACAACCTGGCTGTAAAATGCTTGAACCTGATAACCTATATACGGCTTTAATAGCTCTACTGAGATGCCCTTAGCTGAAGCAATTCGCTCAATTAAAACCTGATCTACTGGTAAGTTCAAGGCTAAATACTGCCTAATTAGTCCTTCTCCTTCAACATCTATTAGTCCTAAGTTTTGGGCTATTTCTTGAGACTGACTTTGCTTTTCCTCTGTTGGTAGATACATACAAGCCAGACAAGGCTCCTTAATGAAGTCTATATGCCTAGATACCCCCAAATCATTAGTCTGGGTCCAGGCATTAAATATTATTTTAGGCAGTGAGGCCTGAACTAGAATACGATCTTTGGCAGAGTCAACCCCTACAGCCACAGTATCTAATGTCAAGTCACAACATTGTTCTAGGTATTCCCCCCAATGCTCAGGGTGATATGCAATGTTTAAACCTGTACTACAGAATGAGTTCTTAACTACCTCCGTTTTTTTACAATCAACGCTATCCTGATCAGTTAATATATAACGTTGCAAATTACTCAAGTCAATACTTTCACCATCTACCCCAGTTACGTTACCTTCCAAATAGGGTGATTTCCGTAATGCCCAGACAAACCCGTTCCCTACAGCACCTAAACCTACTAGATGGACATTCCCAATGTTAATCTTTCTTACGTCAGGATTAACAGGGTCAGCGGCATTAAGCCTGTAATCAACTAAGGACATGCTCAATGTTGTATCGAGCGAGCTATTAGGCAGGTAGTCTTTGAAAACATACCGAAAAACATTAGCAGCTCCTATACAGGCTGCTGCACCAGCGGCAAGAGAATTATCTGAGCCTCCCGAAAGCACAGGCTCTGAATCAGAAAACTTAGTAATCCAATTATCAGAGCCAAGATAGAACGTTGGGACATTATAACTAACCTTTGTTTTACCAACTACGATACACACTGTTACGGTACCGGAGTTACCGAAAGCCACCTGTGGGTTTATGGATTGTGCGAGGGCTTCTAGTGTTGATTTAACGCTGTCTAGGTTACTGCTAAGCGGAACTAATTCTAAGCAGGGGTATAGTCTTGCTAACAGTCTTACAGTCAGATCTAACGTTTGCAGCCCTTCTTTAGAAGTGGCAGCTTGTTCATCAAAGGCCAGACAGACGTGCTGCCTTAGTAGAATCTCCTCAAAAAGTTCTTTTGTGTATCCTTGCAGCACCTGCGATGCGGCCGCCCCTGCTTTAGATAAAAAATTAGAAAGCCCCATGTTACTGTTCTTCTTCGATGTACAATAAACCTTCTACCTCTTCTACAGACAAGTGGCTCCAGCCTTTCCCTGGCTGCAAACGATATATTGCCCAGTCCGCCTTATCCATGGGCCGTGTGGCATAATCAGGCACAACAATAGATAAGCTTCCTTCTTTCGTCACGATCGGATAGGCATCATCGGTTTCAGAATGATAAGCTGCACCAGGGTGGCTATGTATTTGCGCGATGAACGTAAGCTTATTTTCATGCAACCATCCATTTAGGCGGTACAACTCTTCACCATCAACGCTGTACATCAACCCATCCTCTAACTTATAGGATGTTTGTTTGGGTATAACGCTATATTGTACCACAAACTCGTTTCCCTCCTTACGTCCGGCCCATAAAGCCACACCTTCTACCTTTTTCTTGCCTGCTGCTCGTAAAAAGGTATAGGTGTGTTCAGCGCACTCATAGGGTACCAAAACCTTAATAATGTCCAAATAGCTCATTGCTTAAGACCTAAATGGTAGCCTTCAAAATTTAATTGCACAGCTACCTTATGAGCAATAAGGGACATAATCCCATATTCATATATTTGATCAACCAAAAAACCTAAAGTGCCTTTGCCCATCTTCCGGTGAAGAAACCAGCTGTTCCCTGTATGTGCCGGGTGCAAGTGATATTCTCTCACACCCTCCAAACAAAGAAAAGGTACATCATCAGGGCCGTAACCCTGTAGAAGGTCCTGCCTATGAGGTTGGTTATCAATAAATCCCGTCAGTTTTGGAAAACTTGTTACCATGCCTGCCTGAGGAATAGGTTCTAGTGTAAAGGGATTAACAAACATGACCGAAGGTGGATCAGCATCATAGTTTGTAAAATCAAACTTGGCAGCGAAAACCGCAGGTGCAGGATTTAAATGTGGCGCAGTAAATAGTACATGCACCAGTGGGAATTCTGCACTTAACAGAAATATACCCCTAACACGATGACTTATAGTACTAGCTTTGAAAGTTTCAACCTCTCGCTGAAACTTTGTCTGCGTTACTGATAGGTCTACTGCTTGGTGTACCTTCTTTCTGTAAGGACGCTCCTGCTCAACTTGTTTACCACTTTTCATACCCTTACAAGTTTGTTAGCGTAAGGTTACCACCCGTTCCTGAATCTAAACTTAACCTGATAAAGTTGCCTGAGGAAAATCCATACTCTTCGATCTTCCTGTCTAAATCTGTAATCGGTTTGTCGTTGTACCGAACTTTCCAGTCGGTAAAAGGTCTCGCACCTGCGTTACCTGTTTGTTGCAGCGCATCTTCCACCGCCTTTCTGAGCTTGTTATTTACGTTTACAGTAACAACTGTTTCTTCGCCACTTACTACAAACTCAAGTGATACCTGATTTTGCTGCTGGTGCTCGTCTTTATTAGTAGAACTACTCATAAGTCTTTTGTGTCTCCATTGTTACCTCTTCAGTTCGTTCTGAAGCTGGATAGATGACACGACAAAGGTATGGCAAAGAATTCTATACTTGCAAGTTTTGATGCGTATTTTATAATTGTATATTTTTACAAACACTTTGATGCAAAAAGAGCTATGACAGCATATTAAAGGGTGTTGTGTAGTATAATCGTATACTATTTACTAACTTGCACTACTAATTATAAACTAATGCTTCACAGCGATCAGATAAATTTCTTATATATTTCCTTAGGCAAGCGTATAAGGGAAGAGCGAGAAAGGGCAAAGTTTAAACAGACAAATTTTGCAGAGCTTCTAAGTATTAGCCGTGCCTCACTTGTTAACATTGAACAGGGAAAGCAAAGACCACCTTTGCACATCATTTATGAGATTGCAAAACTCCTGAAAGTTTCCATCACTGATCTATTACCAGATCTTGACGCACTTGATAAAGAAATTGACAGTAATATCAAGAAGCAAATAGAAGAGAAAAGTGGTGGCAGTGAAGATCGTCAGAATAAGCTCCTTGACTTTGTAAAGGCGAACATCAAGTCTTCTAAATCCTAAGACAATGAAACGAATCGAAAATCAAGTTAATGAACTGTTGACAGATTTAAACATCTCTGAAGTTCCAGTTCCTGTAAGGCATATAGCCAAAGCTCTTGGTTTATCCATCAAATCATATGATTTAGGGGATGGAGTATCTGGAGCATTGTTATTTGATGATAACAAAGCCGTAATAGGAATCAATCCTTCCGAATCAAGGGAAAGGAAAAGATTTACAATCGCGCATGAAATTGGTCATTTCTACCTTCATAAGTCACATAGCCCATTATTCGTTGACAAAGACATTCTATTTCCAGATAAAGGAAAAAATGGGGTAAAGGTGCTTTTTAGAGATGGAAAATCAGCATCTGGAGAGGTAAAAGTAGAAAGAGAAGCTAACGCCTTTGCTGCTGCCCTTTTGATGCCTGTAAATCTTCTTAAAAGGGAAATGAATGCTTTAGAACTAGATGACTTCAAACACGATGAAGAAATCATAAATGCACTAGCGAAAAGATTTAGAGTAAGTACAATTGCAATGACTTTTCGATTGACAAACTTAGGAGTTCTTCAATAGCATATTGGGTAAGAACAAGTTTGTATCACTTTCTACATCAATATACAGAAGGCCCTGATTAAGGCCTTCTATTTTAACTAGTTGGTTTCGCTTGTAATAATTTAATGTGATTAGTCAGCAAATTTATTAATTCATCAAGGTTTTGATGTTCGAAAGTGACTTCATGAACTTCCTGAACAATACCCACCGATCTCGGTTTAGCTACATTCTCCTTGTACTTGGCCATGCGAAATTGCCGGGCAGTAAAGCCCACTAAACGCACGATCTTGTCAAGCGCCAACATTAAAAGAAGAATTTTCAAGCACATAGTTCAACTCAGCGGAGCTCCACAAATTGAAAAAATCACGTATCACAATTATGGCAAATCTAAATAGAGATTATAGATTAATATCTACATGTGTACACTGAAGCACATCCAGCTTTTCGTTGAGCATATCTTTTAGCGCATTGATCTTTTTGTAGCGCTCGGCGATTTTCTGCTGCCGCTTTAAGCATACTTCCCCTTTTTCATTAAGAGGAACTTTCACCTCTACAAGGTTCTTCATGTTTTCCAGATTGGCACGGAAAACGCGGTCAAATCCGTATTCCAATCGTGTCGCTTGAAGGTAGTGATAAACATAGTCAGGGCTTAGTTCAGGTGAATTTATCAGCAGCCGCCCACAATGATCTGTCGTCGCGAACACTACATCTTCAGGTATAATATTCCAGAAGAAAATACCGTCAATCCCCCAAAGTATAGAAGGATTGTCAAAACCAACAATATTACTTTCGGCTATGTGGGTTAGTGGCACCTTCACATTTGCACTGTAGGCCGGCACACCCTCAGGCAGGCCGTCCTTAACTAAAACTCGCTCACCTATTGACAGAGAGAAATATCGCTCATCTCCAAGGCTCAGCGTAGTGTATGGATCTTTAATTTCAATGACAACTTCGGCATCATCCAATATCTCTCGGTGCTTTCTAAGAGATTTCTGAATAGTCTGGATGCTATTTATTTTCCTAGCTTTTCTCTCGATGCGCTCATAATCGATAATATCATCCTCATCTACTGGCAATGTAAGAATGGATTTGGCTACAATCTCGGGCGAAACTTTAGTGTATTCATTCTTTTTTCCTTCCACTATTCTTCCCACCGCTTGGCTAATCAAAATAGGCTCAAGCAGGTACTTTATAAAATCGACGCCCGGTATCTGTTCAATACGCGGGATCAAAATTCCCCTGTCGCCGTTGATGCTGAACCGTCCTGAAATGATTTGAACCCTTCCGCCATAGCCGTTGGTCGTCCATGTCAAGTATGTTCCTTCATAATCATAAGTGTCTATATAACACAAAGGTGCTAAAAGTGAAGCTGAGTACACAGGATATTCTCCCGAATTCTGTTCGGAGTAGTATCGGGTATATTTACTCTTTCCCCGTGTCGGGATGTACAAATCCTCGACGGAGAAATTCCTAAATTGCTACATCGTAGGTTTCTAAAAACTTCTGAATCTCATCATGAGCTTCTTTTGCCAAGGCAACAAAGCTCTCCTCGTCCACTTCATTTCGATCATCCTCAATCCCTAGAGCGGCTTTTTCTGCTTTTGTCCAGAACCTGTCAACTAACCAATGTTTTCCCGCACTAAGAACATCGAAACCCATAACCTTACAACGCAGATCTGTTGGGGTGAACCGACTTCTGGTTGCATTAAACTGCTTGAACTGAACTTCCATTTGATTCAGATCGTTCTGCGCAATTGGTATCCTCCGAGCATCACGCGACTCACCGATCTCGGAAATGAGGTATGTAAATACAGGTTCTGTCTGCACCTCATCAGCAGAGGCTTTCTTGTTGATTGCCAAGATGTAAGTCTTTTTAGGTGTGGAGTAAAATGTCCTGCTTGGCAACGCTATAATACCCCTGATAAAGCAGTTTGCGGTCAGGTAGTTCAAAATCGAAGTTTGGTTCAGTAGTCCGTCAGGAATAACAACAATAGCTTCCCCATGAGGTTTCAAGTTATTTACAATCCATTGAATGGCCAATGCCTCCGTACCTCTTCCTATTGGCAGGAATTTGCTGCCAGAGCCATTAAACTCGATCGAGTTTTTTAGGCTGGCGGAACCGCTTGTAACGTATGGAGGGTTTGTCAGGATCAGATCGTATGGTTCGTCGCCATGCCGCCCGAATGTGCCAAGGTTTGACCGTATCAGTTCAAAAACCGCATTAAAAGCTTTGTCCGAGAACTCCTTCAGATGCGCTTCACTATTATACAGCGCAAGCAAGTCAGAAAAGTAAATTAGCATATTTGCTTTAGCCAATATGATAGTACGCTCATCTTCCTTTTCGTCAGTGCCCTTATCATACCCTTTTAAAACTATCTTAGGGTTGATAATACCATTATGGGGGATGTACTGGTTAAGAATATTAGTCTTGTTCTCTACAATAGTTTCAAGTACAAACCCACCAACGCCGCAAAAGGGGTCGCACATCCTTGCTCCGTCTCGGAGCGTGGCAGCACTGGACATACGAACAATTGCTTGTACTACGTTTCTGGGTGTGAAATACTGACCAAGAGACTTTACTCCAGCCTCCTGCCTCAGAAAGGACTCATAGAGGCGGGTCTTGAACTCCCTATTAATATGGCGCATCGAGCCATATTTGTCATTAAATGCCTGAAACTCAAGAATTACTTCTGCGAATAATCCTGCTTGTGACGTATTCGCTTCGCCTTGTTCATTCACGAATATTGTCCCGTTGATAACGGTCGTATTATCAGCTCCCGGAGGAAATAAAGCTTTGATCTTCTTCCGGGATATGTTTGAGTAATGGGTAAGAGCGTCGACTGGACTCTCCATCGTCAGGTCCAGTACTCTCTGAAAACTATTGTTACCAGTTAAGACACCATTGTCGCTTAGGAATTTGAAAAGGAAAATCTCGACCACATTATACAAGCACTTTTCAGGCTCTTTTCCGGTGTTAATCCAAATTTTTTGCCATACGGTCTTAGCCAAGCTGCTGGGGTCGATAATATTCAGCGGTTTCAGCTGATCATTGCTTTCATCTACGCACAGGGATGCCTGCTCAATCAGGGAAGATATACGATCCGCCTTCTCCCCTGTAAGAACCTTGCCTTCGACAGCTTTCGGATCGAAAACTTCGACAATCCTTTTGCCTCTTTCATCTAGAAGAAAGTTCTTTGTGTGAGGATTGATCCAGTAAGAAGATTTACCATCGGTGATGATCAAAATATTACATACCGCCCTCGCTATTACACTATAATAGTCGATAACGGCTGGCAGGCTTTTTGCCGTTAGCTCCTTTGGCTGCTTCACTTCTACTACAGCCTTAACACCACCACGCGGCAGGAATATAATACCATCAGGTTTTCGTGTCTCATCGGCTAAACTAAGCTTACCTTGTACGTATTTGCTGCGCTTGAGCTGGCTCAATTTAGTTGATCCGAGCCGTATATAACCATAATGACCAATCGAATGCGTTGCTGATTGAACTAAGTCCTCACTCATATATCGAGATGCGTATTGCTTTATAAGATAAATGCCTTGTGGCTAGCCCCTCTTTTTCCAATGCAGGCTTTGACTGCAAATTTACCAAATATTATAATAGATAGAACCAGCAAATTTAGTATTATCTCAAACTCATTAGTACAGAAGCGCAACCATTTCTACTACTATCAAAAGCCAATTCAAAGTTTATCAATTCTTATAAATCGTATCATACGCGACATGTGGTCAACGCCTATCGTACGAAAACCCCACCATCAATACACTTTTTTAAAGTCCAAAGCATCTCCACTGATTGCATCCTAACTATTATTGCAATGTTTTCACAGGCTGAATAGTAAAACTATCTTTGGGTATTATTTTAATGCTACTCAAAAGTGACGGAAGCTACTTTTAGTAAGTACAAGTATAAGCGTAGAAGAAAGTGAGCCAGTAAACCTCTTTTATATTTAACAGCATTTATCTGGTTAAATGCTTATTTTTATAGCACTAACACACACTATGAAAACCTCCCTCTCCCACCTCTCATTAGAAAATCAGCAAGAGCTGTCTGATATAGTTACCCGCATCAAGTCAATAGCCATGCCTGAGAAAATCATCTTGTTCGGGAGCTATGCTACGGGGAAAAACGTGAACGACCAGTACACGAAGGAGGATACCAGGTATGACTATGTGAGCGATTATGATATTCTGATCCTCTATAAGGATACTGACCTGGAATACTACGAGATAGAGGACAAGATACTGCAAACATATGAGTACAAAGCGCCGCTTAGCCTAATCATTCTCCACATTGATGCTATCAACAACCAACTGAAGGTAGGTGACTATTTTCTAGAAGAGATGCTTGAGAACGGAGTGCTTCTGTATGACTCAGGCAGCTCAACCTTTGTTACACCTCAAAAGCTAACTAAGGAAGAAAAGCTTGACAAGGTTAAAGCTGATTTTGAATTCTATTTTAGCAATGGTTCGAAGTTTCTTCGCCATGCAAAGATTGAATTGGATGACTCAAGAAAAGAAGAAGTAAGTCCTAATCTTGCTGCATACTTTCTACATCAGGCTACAGAGTCATTCTACAGTATGATGCTTCTAGTTTACTCTGGATACAAACCTAAAGCACATAATTTAGACAAGTTTAGAAAGCTCATTAAACAATTAGCAGTTGAAATTACAGAAGTGTTTCCTATTGTTGAGAAGGACAGACATGAGTTGTACCTATTCGATTTAATGAAGAGGGCCTACATTTCTGCAAAGTATAAAAGAAGCTTTGTAGTTTCCTATCAGGATGTCGAGGAACTCCTACAAAGAGTAGCACACTTAAGAGAAATCACAAAACTGCTTTGTGATAGTAAGATTGAAAGTATACAGAACTCTAATCTATAGATGAATAATCGAAGTCAACGAGTTGGCTAAATGTCATACCAAAGGCCTCTGCCATCTCTACAAGGAGAAAACTACCTGGATCATGCAATCCTTTCTCTATTCTATTAATTGATTGCCTATCCCTTCCCCCAATTCTAGCTCCAAGTTCTTCTTGGCTCCAGCTCCTTGCATTTCTCAATTCTGCAATTCTCTCCCCTAATCGTCTTTTATATACTTCCTTTCTAATGTACCCCATTGATTAAGTTGTGTAGTGGGGCAATCTTCAGATTAAGTGAAAAATACTTGTAAACATATTTGATACATAAGCAATATTTATCTATATTTACAGAAGCTATTTAAGCTATCACAGTCTCATTACTAAGGCCTGAGAATCAAAGTAAGCATGAGACGATGAAGCAGATATTCTATAAAAGAAAAAGATTAGGTAGCGGGGTTCCTTTTATACTTGCGGGCAGATTCTCAAGCTCTAGTAATGTAAACAGGAACCCCCTACTTGGTCTCTATATGCTATTCCTGGTTTTAGGTGCTCTCCTAGCTCTAACAGGGAATACTATAGGCATCCTAATTGGACACAACACAACACTTACCCCTATCGTAGGGGGTAACGCACCGCGCCCCACACGAGAGACACAAAACTGGGCGCTCCTGATCTGCCCGCCGGACTGATCCTCTCCCTCCCGTTGCCACCCTGCGCGCATCCGCTGCGCCTTTCCCTGGAGCTGGCTGATCCTTTAATTTTTGTTATCTGCCTTGCCCCCTACCGGGAAGGCTCCTTTACCTTTTTTGCTTGAGACCCATGGAAGCAACACCTGTATACCAGCTTAAACGGCCTTCCGACGCTACTCCTGAGGAAATACTGCGGGCTTTCCGGCTCGCCTACTCCCTCCCGGAGGTGCAGGCTGCCCTCCGGCACTGCCTGCATCCAAGAGACACGGAAGCCGCTAACCTCCCAGCTTTATATGAAAACATTGACCTTCTTCTTTCGGCTGTATACCAGCTGCCTTTGCCTGCCCCGACCCCGCTCGCGGCAGCACTTGATTCGCTAAGCCAGCAGGTCTCCCACAACTGGGTCCTGCTCATCTGCCCGCCGGAGTAAGGCCCCCTTACAAGCTCCCTAACATCAGGTACAGGAGGCTTTACCCGGGCACGGCCCGCATTTTCCTGTGCAGCACCGGAACCCTCCACCAAGGGCTCTCAGCTACCCTATTGCCTATTCTTTTACTCCTTAGCCCATGAAAGCAATGCCGTACACCCCCTATACCGAACCCGGCCTATCGCCCGAGCAGGTGCTCCGGCGCTTCTGTGCCCGTTACCCGCGCGACAGAGCCCAGCAGGAGCTGTGGAAATGGTTTATCCTCGCCCTCAAGGGCCACTACGACGGCCTTTCCTCGACGCGCACCACGTACCTGATCGCTTTTTATGAAAACACCAAAGAGCTGTTTTCGGCTGTCTATCAGCTCCAGGACCCGCCCCTCCAGGAGGAGCAGGCCCCGCTGCCCCCGGAAACGGAACAACCCGTCCCCGGCTCCTTTGCCACGGCGCTCGACCTGCTGCATGCCTGCGGCTCCCACAACTGGACGCTTCTGGTCTGCCCGGATAGGCCGACACAGCTACGCAGCTGAACTCATGTTATACCATTAACCCGCTCCATTCATATGCAAGCCATCCAATTCAACGACCAGGGGGAGCTCCGCACCACCCCACAGGAGGTAATTTCCGACCTCTGCACCGCCCCCACCCGCGAGGAGGCGCAGGACGCCCTCTGGGCCTGGGTGCAGCCAGTATTACTCGAATGCCACCGCCAACAGCAGCCCGCGCGAGTCCGGTCCCTGACCGCTTTTTACGAGCAGCTCGAGCAGCTTGTCAACGCCGTGTACCACATGCGGGAGGACCCCACCGTCGCCCCGCCACAGCCGAAGGGAACGCGCCATGACTAACTGCCCTGTCCATAGCTGGGCGCTGCTCATCTGCCCGCCGGAGTGAGCCGCCCGCCTTAAAAGCCGCCGCCCCGGGAAGGAGCAGCGGCCCCTGTCTCCCTGTTCACGCTAAATTTTAATGCTTATGCTCCTGAAAAAATGGTTCTACGGGATTCCCATGTCCCTTTATTTCCTCTTGCTTGTTTTATTCCTGCAGCTGCTGCCGGGCTTTTTGCTCTCGCTGGCCCGGGCCCAGCCACCTGCCCAGGCCCTGGAAGTAGGCCAGCCCCTCCCGGACGTCCTGCTGCCCCGGATGGTCAATTACCCGGCCCCGGCAGCATCCCTGCACGCCTTCGAGGGCAGGCTCGTGCTCCTGGCTTTCTGGGCTACCTGGTGCGGTACCTCCCGGGCCACAATACCACAGCTGGCGGCCCTGCAGGAAGCTTTCTCGGACAGCCTCCGTGTGCTGCTGGCCACCGACGAGGACGAAGCCCGGGTACGGGCTTACATCAGCCGCTGGGAAGCTTCGGAGCGGTCTCCCTTTACGCTCCCGGTTGCCGTCAACGACACCTCCCTGGCCAAACACTTTCCCTACCGGCTCGTCCCCCACATCGTCTGGATCGGGCAGGACCGGAAGGTGAAAGCCATCACGGGCGCCGAACAGGTGACGCCGCAGTCTGTGCGGCGGGCCCTGCGGGAGGAGATCTTTCCCACGGTCGTCAAAAAGGACATCGACGTCTCCCGGCCCCTGTTTATGGGCCCTGACCTCCCTACCGACAAGCTCACCCACTACAGCATCCTGCTCAAAGGGCGCATCTCGGGGCTTCCCAGCGGCAGCCACCTGCGCGAAAGCGGGGGTATTGTGCGGGGCAGGGCTGTGACCAACAGGCCCCTGGTGGACCTCTACCAGACGGTGGCCATGGCTTTCATCCCTGACTACACGCCTAGCCGGCTGCTGCTGGAGGTACGGGACCCCGGGCAGCTGCTGCCGGAAGGGTTAGGCGACAGCCTGGCTGCCTGGGAGCAGGAGCACTTTTACTCCTATGATCTCATCGTCCCCGCCACCGAGGCGGACACCCTCTATACCCGCATGCTGGAGGACCTGAACAAAAACTCCCCCTACCACGGGACTATTGAAAAGCGCCGGGTGCCCTGCCTGGTCCTCACGCTCAAGGGCAGTGCCCGGCGGCTGGCCACAAAAGGCGGCAAAAAGCAGAACACGCTCTACAAAGAGGGCCCTAAGCGCCTGCGCAATGCGCCGCTCGCCTACCTGGTCAACCAGCTGCTCAGCGAGAAAACGATCCGCCTCCCCGTAGTCGACGGCACGGGCTATGCCGGCAACGTGGACCTGGACATCCGCGCGCCGCTCTCCGACCTGCCGGCCCTGCGCCGGGAGCTCCGGCGCTACAACCTGGAGCTGGTGGAGGCCGAGCGGGAAATCGACGTGCTCGTGCTCCGCGACAAAACGCCGCCCGTGCCGCAATGACGGGTAGCCGCCCCAGCCCCGACACCTGGGGTTCGGGCGGCGGCAAAGCAAAAACAGGCCCCCTTGCCGGGCCATACCACTAGGGAAGAAACAGGGGTGGCCGTACCGGAAGCGCAGTGCCGGTGCCGGAGGATCCGCTTGTTTTTAAGTGAGTGAACAGGTCGCCTGGTCCGCCGGCAGCCCGGCCACCCCGCCTTCTTCCTTTTCCGCCCGGGGTGTAGTCCCGGATGCATTTGATTTTTTAACCTTTAACACCGTTCGCTTATGAAAAGAATAATACTGCTGTGGTGCCTGCTGGGCCTCCTGGTGCCGGGCATGGCGCAGCAAGCGCTGCACGGCCGGGTAGTTTCAGCCACCGACCGCACGCCCCTGCCCGGAGCCACCGTGACCCTCCAACACACCGCCGTGGGCGTCGTCACCGACGCAGACGGCTCCTTTACCCTGCCCGCCGTGCAGGCGGGGGACACCCTGCTGGTTTCCTATATCGGGTATGCCCCCCGCCAGCGGGTCCTGCGCCTGCCCCTGCCCCCTTCGCTGGAGATTTCCCTGGCCGAGGCCGATCAGGGCCTGCGGGAGGTGGTGGTCTCCACCGGCTACCAGCGCATCCCGCAGGAGCGCGCCACCGGCTCCTTTGCCCAGGTCTCTGAGGCCACGCTGCAGGAGCAGGTCAGCACCGACATCCTCAGCCGGCTGGAGGCCGTGGCCAGCGGGGTGAGTGTGGACCGCTCCCGCCTGACGCCCGAGCTGATGGTGCGGGGGCTGAGCACCATCAACGGGCCCGCCACCCCTCTTATCGTGGTGGACAACTTCCCTTACGAGGGGGACATCGGCAACCTCAATCCCAACGACGTGGAGAGCATCACCGTTCTCAAGGACGCCGCGGCCGCCTCAATCTGGGGAGCCCGCGCCGGCAACGGCGTGATCGTGATCACCACCAAAAAGGGCCGCTTCAACCAGCCCCTGACCGTGGGCTTCAACTCCAGCGTATCCGTTTCCCAGGAGCCGGACCTCTCCTACCTGCAGCAGATGAAGGCCTCGGACTTTATCGACGTGGAGCAGTTCCTCTTTGAAAAGGGCTACTACCGGGGCCAGCTCGCCAGCAGCGGCCGGCCCGTGCTCTCCCCCGTGGTGGAGCTCCTGGCAGCCGTGCAGAACGGGACGCTCTCGGCGGCGGAGGCCGATGCCCGCATTGCCGCCCTGCGCCAGGTGGACGTGCGCGACGACTTTGCGCGGCATGTCTACCAGCGCGCTGTCCGGCAGCAGCATGCCCTCAGCCTCTCCGGCGGCACCGAGGAGATGGCCTGGAACCTCTCGGCCGGCTACGACCGCAACCAAAGCCCCCTGGATGCTAGTTACAGCCGCGCCACCCTCCGCTTAAACCACACCCTCCGCCCCACCAAATCCCTTACCCTGACCACCTCGGCCGCCTATGCCCGGCAGGAGAGCACCAGCGGCAAACCGGGCTACGGGCAGGTGGCGCCTGGCGCAAACGACCTCTTCCCCTACGCCCGGCTGGCCGACGAGGCCGGGAACCCGCTGCCCCTGGTGCGGGACTACCGGCAGGCCTACAAGGACACAGCCGGGGGCGGGCGGCTGCTGGACTGGAACTACTACCCGCTGACCGACTACCGCCATACCCCGGAAACGTCCGCGCTGCAGGACGTGCTGCTTCATGCGGGGCTGCATTATACCTGGCAGCACGGCCTTAGCGCCGAGGTCCGCTACCAGCACCAACGGCAGCACACCGAAGGCAGGCTCCTGCAGGACGAGGACAGCTACTATGCGCGCAACCTGGTCAACCGCTACACCCAATTGGACCCGGCGACCGGCACCTGGCACTACCGCGTGCCGCCCGGGGGCATTCTCGATGTGTCGGGCAGCCTGCTGGCTTCCCACAACCTGCGGGGCCAGCTGAACTTTGACAGGACCTGGAAAAGCCACAGCTTGGCCGTGATCGCCGGCACCGAGCTGCGCGATACCCGCACCACGGGCCAGGCCAGCAGGCTCTACGGCTACGACGAGGAGATCCTCACCTTCGGCAGCGTGGACCACACCACCCCCTACCCCGACTTTGTGTCCGGCCGGACGTCCTTTATCCCCGACAGGCGGGACGTGGACGAGACGCTCAGCCGCTTTGTCTCCCAGTACGCCAACGCCGCCTACACCTTCCGGGAGAAATACACCCTGACCGCCAGCGCGCGCCGGGATGCCTCCAACCTCTTCGGCCTGCACACCAACGACCTCTGGAACCCCCTCTGGTCGGCGGGCCTGGGCTGGGACATCTCCCGGGAGTCCTTTTACCCGCTGGGCTTCCTGCCTTTCCTGAAGCTGCGGACGACCTACGGCTTCAGCGGGAACACCAATCCGGCCATGACGGCCGTGACGACGATGTCCTACGTGAGCACTTCCCCCTACACCCAGCTGCCCTATGCCCGCTTCTCGACCTACGCCAACCCGGACCTGCGCTGGGAGACGGTGGGCATGTGGAATGTGGGGCTGGACTTCAGCACCAAAAACGACAGGCTGAGCGGCAGCCTGGAGTACTACCGCAAACGGGGGCGCGATTTGTTCGGCACCTCCCCTGTGGACTACACGGCCGGGGTGGGCAGCGAGGTGGTCCGCAACGTGGCCTCCATGGCGGGGCAGGGAGTGGACGCCGTGCTCCAGAGCCTCAACCTGAACGGGGCCTTCAAGTGGACTTCGCAGCTGAACTTCAGCTACGCCGCCGACGAGGTAAGCGACTACTTCCTGAGCTCCCGGCAGGGCAGCCGCTTTATCTCCTCCAACCAGCAGGTGTCCGGGGTGCCCGGGCGGCCGGTCTATGCCGTGTATTCCTACCGGTGGGCGGGACTGGACCCGCAGACGGGGAATCCGCTGGGCTACCTGGGCGAGGAAAGCAGCAGCGACTACCGCGCCCTCACAGGCCCCGACACCCAGCTGGAGCACCTGGTGTACCACGGCTCGGCCCTTCCCACCTTCTTTGGTGGGCTCGGCAACACCTTTTCCTGGAAGGGCTTTTCCCTGACAGCCCGGCTGAGCTGGAAGCTGGGCTACTACTTCCGGGACCGCTCCATTGACTATTCGGCTTTGTACGCCAACTGGCGCGGCCACCCGGACTTCGCCCAACGCTGGCAGCAGCCCGGGGATGAGCAGCAAACAACTGTTCCCTCGCTCATCTACCCGCGGGACACCCGGCGGGATACCTTCTATGCCGGCTCCGAGGTGCTGGTGGAAAAGGGCGACCATGTTCGCCTCCAGTACGTGACGGCCGCCTACGCCTTTGCCATTGCCCGCCGGAAGCAGGCCTCCCCGCACCGGGCACAGGTATACCTGAACCTGAGCAACCTGGGCATCCTGTGGCGGGCCAACGACCGGGGGATTGACCCCGACTACAGCACAAGCCCCTTCGGCCTACCGGAACCCGCCACCGCCGCCCTGGGCCTGAAACTTAACCTTTAACCCACGAACACTATGTACACGTACACGATCAAACGAAGCCTGTGGGCCCTGCTGCTGCTGGCCTGCACCCTGGTTGCCTGCGAGGACTTCCTGGAGGAGAAGCCGGACGGGAAGCTGGCCGTTCCCTCCTCCCTGGAAGACCTGCAGGCCCTGCTGGACTATGTCAACGTCCTCAACTACAACAGCCCGGCCGGCTCCTCGGAGACCAGCGCCGACGACTATTACCTGACCACCGACGCCTGGGCCGCCCTTTTCAACGAGGGGGAGCAGCGCAAGTACACCTGGGCGGAAGACAACCTGTTCCACATCGACTACTACCCCAACGACTGGTACAGCGCCTACGAGCGGGTGTATTATGCCAACACAGTACTGGAAGGACTCCAGCGCCTGGCGCGCACCCCCGCCAACGCCGCGGCATGGGACCAGGTGAAAGGCCAGGCCCTCTACCACCGGGCACAGGCGCTGCTGAACGCCGCCTTCGTCTGGACTGTGGCCTATGACGAGGCGACGGCGGCCACGGACCTGGGCCTGCCCCTGCGGCTCAGCACCGACTTCGGCGGGCGCTCCGTGCGGGCAAGCCTGCAGGAGACCTACGGGCAGATCCTACAGGATTTGGAGCAGGCGACGGCCCTGCTGCCGGTCACGGCGCGCCACGTCATGCGCCCGTCCGCGCCCGCGGCCCATGCCCTGCTGGCCAGGACCTTGCTGGTGATGGGGCGCTACGCGGAGGCCGGGGCCCAGGCCGACCGCAGCCTGCAGCTTTACGACCGCCTGCTCGACTACAACACGCTGGACTCGGCCGTGAGCTTCCCGTTTCCCCCGTTCAACCCGGAGGTCCTGCAGGAAAGCCAGATCAGCACCCCCGAGCCGCTCTACATCAGCACGGCCCGCGTGGACTCCACCCTCTATCGCCTGTACGCGCCCGATGACCTGCGAAAGGCCCTGTTTTTCCAGGAGAACGCAGACGGCTCCCAGGCCTACCGGGGCAGCTACGAGGGCAACCCCACCCTCTTTGCGGGCGTCGCCACCGATGAAGTCTACCTGATCCAGGCGGAAACACTCGCCCGGGCCGGGGACGTGACAGGGGCCCTGGAGCGCCTGAACACGCTGCTGCGCTACCGGTGGCGCACCGGCACCTTTGTCGAACTGACAGCGGCCACCCCCGACGAGGCCCTGGCCCTAGTCCTGCAGGAGCGGCGCAAGGAGCTCCTGATGCGGGGCCTGCGGTGGATGGACATCAAGCGGCTCAACCGCGAAGGGGCCGGCATCACCCTTCGGCGCGTGCTCGATGGCCGGGCCTACGTGCTGCCTCCGGGGGACCCGCGCTTTGCCCTGCCCCTGCCAGAGGAGGTGATCGAGCTCTCGGGCATGACGCAGAACCCCAGGTAAACGAAGAGGGCCTAAGCCGGAATATCCGGCTTAGGCCCTCTTGTTTCTATCCTACCCTTTGCCTTAGAACCTGCGGCCGGTGGCCTCGTTCAACAGCTGCGTGGTATTGCGCGAATCCAGGTAGTCCTGCAGATCCGCTTCGTTGGTGGCGTCGACCACGATGCTGCAGGCCAGGGGCTTGGCGTTGTCGCAGCCCTGGGGCGGCGCAATGTCCAGCGAGTAGTGGCCGGCGTCCTTCATCTGGCTCTGACTGGTGCCTGTAAACACCCACTCCTGGTTCACCGGTGCCGTGAAGGCCATGGTGCCCGCAGCCACGGCCACCGCTGCGAGGGCCATGAGGTTGATTTTAAGTTTTTTCATCTTTGTAAAAATTATATGGTACAACATTTTATCTGCCGCCACTGCGGTAGGCAGCCTCCCCTGAAGCGGCGTCTCCCCCGGAGGCGCTGCTTCTTTTTTTCTTCCACATATACAGACCGGCTCCCGCCAGCACGGTAAAAATCAGGTTAAACACCAGGTGCTCTCCCCATCCCAGGCTATTGAGGATGCCCCCGCAGGCGCAGGGCAGGTCTTCCCACACCCCCGCCACGGCCAGCCCCACATACCCGGTGAACAGGAGCAACAGTCCTAGTGAAACCAGCAGTCCCTCGCCCCGGGTGCGCCGGAACACCAGCAGCGCTGCCGCTCCCAGCTCCACCCCTGGTAGCGCCCACACCAGCACAGCTGCCCACCCGTCCGGGAAGGGCTGCCGCAGGAGCTGCACTGCGAAAGCTTCAAATTCCTGTAGCTTACTCACGGCGGCATACACCCACAGGACCACGAGCACCAGGCTGATGAGCTGTGTGCCTATTTCCACTTTTTCTTTCATGAGGTCGGTGTTGCTTTCCTGAAGTAAAGGTAGGGGTCTGCCGCCGCAAAGGGCTTACCCCATGACAAGGCTTTGCGGTTGCGCCGGCAAAAGTGCACTTGCCCCAGTCAGGCCGACGGGTTGTCCTGTGTTGTACAAGCGAAGGATACGGGTTACCGGTGGCGCTTCTTCAGCCGGCTCAGCGACCAGGGCGTGATGCCCAGGTACGAGGCGATCACCTCCTGGGACACCTTCTGCTCCACGCGCGGGTGCGTGGCCAGTAGGTCCTGGTAGCGCTCCCAGGCCGTGCGGGTGAGCAGGTCGCGGGCGCGCTGCTGGTGGAAGGCGTTGTAGTGCAGGCAGAGGGCGCGGGCCAGTCTTTCGGTGGGCGGAAAACGCGCAAAGATTTCCTCCAGTTGCCCATGGGAGAGGGAAAGCAGGGTGCTGCCGGGCAGCACCTCCAGGTAAATGTCCGAGGGCTGTCGCAGGAAAAAGCTGTTGGCCGCCACGGCAAAGGACTCCTCCTCCCAGAGAAACAGGGTGATGTCGCTTCCCGTGCGCTCGTTGTAGCAGAAGCCCCGGGCAAAGCCATCGGCGACAAAATAGGCATGGTCCACCGGCTGCCCGGAGCTTAGCAGCAGCTGCTTTTGGGCATAGTGGCTTTCGGCCAGTACCTCCCCGGCGTGTGCCCGCAGGGCAGCCTGTGCCTGGCCGGTCAGCAACTCTCCGGGAAAAGGGTGCAGGCGCAGGAGGGCCTGGCAAAGTTTGTCTGTTTTCATCAGCAAAGGAGTATGTTTCCCAGTGGCCATGCCGGCCTGGGACAGGTGTAAAAGCTACATGAAGCATCCAAGGAAAGCTGCCTCCGTTCGGGGCCGGGCAGCACTGGGGCGGCAGGTGAGGTTTCTGGTATACAAAGAACAGCATCCTGCGCTGGGAGGCAAGGGCATTCTTCACTACCAGGGAAGCGATTTTACCCTACGGCGTGTTTTCCTTCCAGGGCAGGAAAGCGGGATCTTTCCCAAACAGAGCGGGGAAAAAAGCGGGGGCCATGGGAACTGTTTAGCTTATGTGTCCAGGGGACCTTTTGTCTTGTACTAAAGGATAGATTTCAATCGAACCTTGGTGGTATAGAAAGGTGTGGTCTCGCTCTGCAGCAGGGACACAGGGTCAGACTTTCTCATCACGCGCTACAAGGACCAACTTAGCGAAGCGCAGCTGATAAAGGCAGGCCTTCATGAAAGGCAGCTAAAAGCCGTTGCCTTACCGGGGAGCACGGCACCGTCAACAACTCGCATAACCAGCGAATCAACAGCGTGGGAAAAACCACAGCCACTGAGGAGCAGCAGCAGCTGGTGGCTCTGGCCATCCTTACCCACACCGGCCAGGCCGTGGCTCCAAGTATGAAATGGCCATCTAATTGGCCGAATTGGCCAATCTTCGTCCTGAAGTTCGCCAGACAATAGGCAGCAGGAAAGATGCAAGCACGAAGCCGCTGGCTGTGCGGCAGCTGACCCGCAGGCGAGCATGAATTGGGATGCGGCTGGGCTGGCCGTGGCTGAACGGAGTGAAGCGGCGGCCAGCGCCGTTGTACTGGAACCTGTGGTCCGGCTTTCCCTGCTTCTCAATGCCCATCAGGTTGCGGCCCCAAGGGTCGTAGTAGCTCCTACTGCAAGTTTGCGTCCAGCTGGTGCAGCTACAGACAAAAAAGGCTACAAGAATAAAACCAGAGTTGCACTTCCTGCATACTAGCTACTCTGAAATAAAGACATACAGCAGCACTGTCAATTTACATCTAGATAGGGTAGCACTAGCTACCGGTTTGCAGGAGTTACAACCGCGTTGCTAGTGCTTCGCCCCCCACCAGGCGCTTTAACAAGGATGCCTTTCTGGATCAGGTCCAGTATGTCCCGTCCGGCTGTATCCTGAGAGCATTTGGCAATCTTGGCCCATTTAGAGGATGTCAGCTTTCCTGTAAATCCTTCGTGTAGCCTGGTGATCAGCAGGCGCTGCCGTTCATTCATAGGCGTAGCAGCATGCACATCCCAGAAGCGGGCTCTTTCCATGACGGTCTCCAATTTTGCTTCAGCCAGGCGCAGCGCGCTGTGCAGGCAAGTAAGAAACCATTCCAGCCAGGGGGTGATGTCGAGTGGTCCTTTCTGTGTTTTCTCCAGGATGGCACAGTAAGCTGTTCGCTCCTGCCTGATGTGGGCAGACATGCTATAGTAGCGCTGGCTGCTTTTCTCTGCCCTGGCCAGCTGCATGCCAGTCAGGGCACGTGCCACCCGCCCGTTGCCATCGTCAAACGGGTGCAGCGTCACAAACCAAAGGTGCGCCATGCCTGCCTTAAGTACCGGATCGAGCTGGTGCTCCTGGTTAAACCAGGTAAGGAAGCGCTGCATCTCTTCTTCCAGCGTAGGGGCATCAGGTGCCTTAAAATGCACCTTCTCCCGCCCTAATGGCCCGGGACTACCTGCAGGGGCCCTTTTGTGTTGTCTCGCAAGGCACCGGCAAGGATAGGGTACATGCCGCTTCTGCCTGTTGGAAACAGGGAAGCCTGCCAGTCAAGCAGCCGTTCTTTGGTCAGGGGGGCCTGGTAGCACTGCGTGGCATCAAGCATCATCTCTACAACCCCTTCTACATCGCGGTCTGCCGGAACAAGCCCGGCACAGTCGACGGGCAACAGAAGAGCGCACCTCTCCCAAGAGTGGAGAAAGGCTGGTTTCATCCCAGTGGAACCGAGGCCAGTGCGGGTGGTAGCTGTAGTAGCTCATATACAAAAAAGAAGATGCGGTGAATGCACTGCTTATTTACTGCAAATCTGCGGAGTATATTTGATTTATTCACCCATACCTATCTTCATGAAACCACTTGCAGGCAAATACAAAAACGGAGGGGCTGCTTTTGGAAATTGGCAATCAGACAGAAATTCGTTTAATATAGGTTTCATATATACTATATTCGCTAGTCTAGTTTCAGCCAGCCAACGTTAGGGTGAAAAAACAGATTAACTCCTTTTACACCGTAGTTGACCGAAATAAATCAGAAAATGAAAAGCTTTAGGTTATTGATAGTTTTGATTGCAACGCTTTGTTTACCCCTCGAGCTTTTTGCTGAGACTTGGGATGAACCATGGCAGAAGGAAGTCATAAAAAAAGCAGACTATTTTATCCTTGCAAGTGTACGTAGCATTGACTCCGCGGGAGCAAAGGTTGATGTAGTGAAGAGTTTCGGAGGTAACAGCTTGCATGGAACAATTAACATCTCGGGCTTCTATATGCTAGATTTAAAAAGTTCATCCGGCCGTGGTCTGCACTTTCCACTCGAAGAGCCTAAATCTTATTACCTTTTTCTCAAGAAAGGAGAAGGTGGCAGTTATAGCTTACCTACGCCTACATCGGGGTACGCGCCACTAGAGGAAGGTAAGGTGATGGCAACCTACCGACACAGTTACCACCAAGCACTGGTTTCTCAAGAAATTTACGAAGACACCTATACCGAGATTTGGAGCTACTTTAAGTCTAAAAAGTTCGATCGATCTAAAGTATCGAATTTTATTGAAGTTTATTTATCCCAAGAACCCGCTGGTTTTGATGAGGAAGAGATTGAAACGTTCTTTTTACAGCATGTTGCTTTAGAAACAGCTTTTCTACTTGACATGAACATGGAACTAGGCACGCTGAAAAAGTTTATTGAAACTGACAACTTTCATTCAAGAGTGTCTGCCTTGCAACTTCTTAGGAACGATAATTCAGTTGCGGTGGCTGAATACCTTTTCAACTTCATCTCCGATAAAAAAAATGGAAATTTCGAAAAGGTGATAGCCATTAGATCACTTTGGGAAGTTGGAGGTGAAGCGTATCAAAAAAAGTTGATGGCAATGCAGCGAAAGCTGTCGGATGAAGAAACAGGCTTCGGGGGAAACATCATGGACCCGCGCGTAGCAACTAGCTTTCCTAGCCCTAGACAGGCTGTGCTGGAGTTGAGTAAAAGTAAAATTGTTTAGGTCAATCGAGTAGACGGCCCCACCAGCGTTAACTGATGGGGTGCGCCTCTCACACCACCGTACGTACGGGTCGCGTATACGGCGGTTCGTTAAGGATAGCACAGTCGCTCTTTACTCCAGCTGTGCCCTTGCCCTAGTTTGGGATAAGGCTAGCAAACTCAAGATTTGAACCTCCTTATCGGATTTCGGGCAACTTAACGTTCAGCCCTTCACCGCCCTGTGAGGCCTCCGCAGTGCTTACGGCTCGTTTCCAGGCGGCTACTATGGCCTCTGCTGACTGCTTGGCTCATAGGAGTACCGAACCTAATCCAAGCTCTCCCCAGGTAAGGCACCTATCCTTCCACCTAATCCTGCTGCATCTACACAGAGCCGTTTGTTGGTCAGGGGCTTTGCAAAGATGTGCTTGCTTACCCACGACTCCCTGCCTCTTATGCAGTTTCTATTCGTCAGTTCAGGTGTTTGCAGTCCCGCTTCCTTCACTGCATACCTCACGGTAAACCAGCTTGCGGCTTGCTAATCGGCTTCACCAACTCGCCGATAAGGGATTTGCACCCTCTGGGTAATCTGAGTATATTTCTTTCGAAATATTACTCGTGCCATGCTGGGCACACACAAAACCTAAACGTTAGCTTTGCCGCCGTTTAGGCAAGTACGTTGTGCTGCAGAGATAAAGAGATTCCTAAGTATTCAAAATGGGATTTGGATTTAATTTATTCTTTAGTTTCATTCTTGTTCCATTGACAGGAATGCTATTGATTGCTTGGCTCCTATCGAGAAAGCGCTTGATTGGAAAAATACTTGGTCTCATTTGGATCGGAATTTTAGGCCTTGTCTTGTTGTCGGGAAGTGTACGTTGGCTGACTTCTAAAACAGAACTGGATAAAGACGACTACTACGGAAAGTATGTGGTAAACAGAGATTACTTTAAGGGAAAGCAAACGGATTGGCAATACAATCATTTTCGATTTGAAATAACAGATA
Organism: Pontibacter rugosus; assembly: GCF_042678745.1. NCBI lineage: Bacteria > Pseudomonadati > Bacteroidota > Cytophagia > Cytophagales > Hymenobacteraceae > Pontibacter > Pontibacter rugosus. The sequence goes on from NZ_JBHTLD010000017.1 coordinate 32,246, forward strand.
AAGACTCGATCTTCTTTCAAATAACGGACAAGAAGAAAATACTGAAGACATATCGTGGGGTAATCAAAACGACCGACCCCGACAATTACCGCTCGGACAGACTTATTATCGAAATGGAGCAACCGACACACCATATTCTTACAAGTAACCCGACAACCTATAGAAGTGCTTGGGATTTTTATTTGGTATTTAACTCGCCAAAATTTCATAACGTATTCTTTAAGAAAGGGAAATGGGAGCCAATAGAATAAAAAAATTCAACCGCACAACAAAACCAATAGTGTGTAAAAACACCACAGCCAAGCCGCTAGCAGCATACCCTAAACATGATAGCATATGAATAGAATCTTGACTGTAGTTTTTGCGCTACTGATACTAAGTGCGTTCGGGCAGAATAAACCAACTGAGAAAGCGCAGCCAATTATCGAAGAGGGAAAGCTTCTGTATGGATCAGAAATGGCCTCGTGGTACGGGACCGACTTGTTTATGGAAAGCTACAGGGACAGGGGAAACATAGGCGGCTACTTTTCCTACACGGCAAATGACACCTCCAAGTGCATATTCTTTTCCAAGTCTGAGATGCCTGAAGTGATTGGCACGATTTCTTTTGACAGCACTTACAATGCCAGCACAGCAAAAATAGATTTAGGCAGACGGAAGTTCACAGAGGCCGAGCATGGGCTTTACACCATCAGACAGCTTGCTTTAGCTGAGATAAATGCCGACACCTTATTTAAGACCTACAACAACACTACCTTAAACCTGATCCCATTGATTAAAGGAAACGAGAAAAAGGTTTATGTGCTGACAGGTCCTCAGGAAAGTGGCGTTGTGATTTTTGGAAACGACTATTTGCTGACTTTTGATGATCGTCATAAACTGACCCTTAAGAAACAGCTACACAGAAACATCATACCCATATACTATGGAGGTGAGGAGGAGAAGGACCAGCAGATTGAGGGTACAATGCACAGCCATTTACCGGAGACAGGCGATTATATAACGGCAACTGACATCTGTACGCTACTGCTGTATGGGAAATTCGCCAAATGGAAAACCCACAATGTAGTGTCCAAAAAGTACCTGAACATTTGGGATTGCGAGACAGACCAATTAACCGTAGTTTCCATGGATGTCGTTGAAAAGATCCATAGAGACCAAGAGAGGCGAAACAAGAAAAAGAAAAAATAAGAGATGTAGTGCCTGTGGAGTGGGACGACAGGACTTCCGGTACAATAAATACTAAAAGGAATAGCACCAAATTTTCTACTCCTATTTTGGGATTGCGCATACTTACCTTTCAGAAACAAGCGAAAGGCGAGCCGAAAATCAAAGAAGAATTTCTCCAACACAGTTCATCATTTAGGCTGCTGCTCCCAGTATGCTAGCTTATGCGCTCCAAGCACCCGTTGATCTCCTCTATCACCTCCTCACAACACTTCTCTGCCAGCTCTTGCAGCTCACTCTCCGTCCATTCCTGGTGATACAGCTTCTCCACCCACGCTTTTTCCCTGGTTGGCCCCACGCCGTACTTGTAGTTCTCCAACACAAAGATCACGTCAGTCGACACATTGAAGGCCTTGGTGCCCGCCTTTTTAAAACCTTCCAGGCGCAGGCTCAGCCCTACCAGGTTTACATTCTCCCGTTGCCACGCCTCCTCCAGTTCCTCTGTGGTATAGTTAGGCTTGGAGAGACTGTTGACCCTTTTAGCTAGCCAGAAACCGGTAAACAGCGGGATTACCTCATCCAGGCATTTGGTTATCCTAGCGGCTAGTTCCGGCAATACCCTGTCGAACAAGTCCACAACTGCGTCCTTGTCTTTGCTCCTTTGCACTTCCTCCCTGTCTACTACCGACAGCAGGTCCCGTAGTTTGCGCAGCTTCTGGTCCAGCGGCCTCACATGCGCCTGTATCTCTTTTTCCAGTTCCTGCTCCAGCGCCTCGATCGTTGGCAGCTCGCCCTGCAGTTCCTTTGGCATGGCCTCCAGTACTTCGTACTCGGCCACCCCCATCGGCTTGTTCACATCCCGAAGCGCGTACTCCACCGTCACCTTGTTTTTGCTTTTGCATAGAATCAGCCCGATGGACGGCTTGTCGTCAGCTGACCTAAAATCCTCGTCTACGGCGGAGAGGTAAAAATTCATCTTCCCGGCGTACTCTGGCTTGAAGTCCCCTATCTTCAGCTCTATCACCACATAGCAGTGCAGCTTCAGGTGGTAGAGGAGCAAATCGACGTAATAGTCTTGTCCACCCTTCTCCAGGTGCACCTGGCGCCCCACATAGGAGAAGCCCCTTCCCATCTCCAGCAGGAACTTGGAGATGTGATCTACGAGCGCTTTCTCCAGGTCCCGCTCCTGGGCCTCAGCCGAGAGCTGCAGGAAGTCGAACTTGTAAGGGTCCTTGAACAGCTCCCTTGCCAGGTCCCCCTGAGCCACCGGCATGGTCTGTGAGAAATTATGCTGCAGTCGCCCCTGCCGCTCGTGCAGGCGCGACTCGATCTGGTGCACGAGCATGTTGCGGCTCCAGCCGCTCTCTGCCGTCTGCTTGATATAGAAGAGACGCTCCGCCTCGCCCTTGACCTTGTCCAAAATCGTTACGTGGTGGTACCAGGTGATTTGTGCAAGCGGTTCTTGCACAAATCGGGCACCTCCCGGCACAGGAAGTGCCAAGCCGGTTTGTGCAGGCGGCGCTTGCACAAACCTAGGCCACGCGTCTGCGAAAGCACGCATGTACTTGAGGTTGCGCGCCGAGATGCCTTTCATGTCCGGAAACTCCCGCCGCAGATCGGTGGCGAGCCGGTCGATAACCTTTGCGCCCCATCCCTCCTGCCGCTGCCGCTGCAGAATAGCATGCCCGATTTTCCAATAGAGCTGGAGCATCTGCTCATTGACAGTAATCACCGCATGTAGGCGGGAGGCGTTTATCTCAGCCTTCAGCGTTTCTACCAGATTCCAGTATGTTGTGATGCTGTTCATGGTGCTTCTTAGATGAAATGAACCAGAGGTCTGGCAAATGTAGGCAAAGAAAAGGATCATCTTTTCTGGTCATCCTGCATAGAGTCTCAGAAACAAATGAAGTAGCCAAAACAAATTGAGACGGATCCCAACACCAAATTAGTAAGACGGTGTGGATGAGAATCTCTTCATTGTTTCTCACTGCTCCCTATTAAGGGCAGCTACTGCAACTGGAGGGAATGAAACTAACTAGTATTCCCTATACGTAACGGTGGTCTTATTTCTTCCACCTACCGAAGCGCTCTTTAACGTGCAGTCTATCAGCCCTTGTCTGCCCGCATACATACCTCTTCCCTGCCACATTCAGGCGGCAAAGAGCTCCAGCTGGCCTTCGAGGCAGAAACGGTTGTTGAACTTTGGTTTGAGCGTTTGGATGTAGTGCCGCTCCAGGCGCAGGACCTGTTCCTTGTTCTCGTATTCCTGCAGGTAGATCCGCGAGTCCTCCGTGCACTTGGCCTTGTGCTTGGCCATGCGCCAGAAGATGTTGCTAGTCTCCCCCACGTACACACACACCCCCGCCTCCACGATGAAGTACAGGAAGTAGGAGGTATTATCCCGCACATACCTCAGGTGCCGGTACTCGCGCAGCACCTCCCTCCTACTGTATGACTTTAAATCAGCTAAGGTCATTTTTTCTGAAGGTACGGTTTGCCCTTAAAGTATTCCTTCAGGATATACTCCACAAAGTCTGACTTGCTGCGGTACATCTCATGCAGGGTGCCCTGGTCGATGTACTCCTCGAGCACCTCGTCCACAAAAAAGGTAATGCGTTTCCTGTTCGACTTCTGCCTTTTGTTGGGAGGCACTGGTACGGGTACTTCCTCCTTTACCGGACCGGCGGGTGCCTCCGCCGGGCGTGCCCCGTGCAGCTTGCCCAGCACATTATCGAATCGCTTTGTCTCTTTGCTCGCCATAAGAAGCTTCTATTATTAAATACTATTCACAAACTTAATACTTTATTCATACTTAATAAAGTATTACTCTTTAACAATCTCCTGCGTGAGTTCCCTGTAGTCTTTCGCCCCATTGGAATCAGGCGCGTAGGAAAACACATCCTGGTTCATCACCAGGCATTCGTGCAAGGCCACGTTCGTCCGTATCGTTGTTTTGAGCACCTTGTCCCCCAATTGACCCTGTGCTTCCTTCACAATGGTTTTCCCCAGAATCGTTTGCGCGTTTTTGGAATGATTTGTAAAAAACAGACCTCCAAGTTGCAGCTTCGGGTTAAGCTCCTCTTCCACAATGATCGCAATGGTCTCCAGCATTTTATCCAGTCCGTTCCAGGCAAAAGGCTCCGCGGCCATCGGGATGTATACTTTGTCTGAGGCAATTAGGGCATTCACGGTATAGATACCCAATGAGGGCGGACAGTCGATGATCACGTAGTCGTACTTATCCTTCACCTTCTTCAGGACCGAGCGCAACTTCGCTGCCCCGGCAACCGAGTGGGCCACGGCATTCTCCCGCGAGATCAGGGAGTGACCGGAGTAGGCAATATCCACCCCGTTTGCCTCGCGGATAACCGCGGTGATTTTACAGTTGTCTAAAAGCGCGTCTGATATATTCAACTCTTCCCGGGGAGATATCCCAACGGAGGTGGTTAAGTTTGCCTGGGCATCCAAATCAACCAACAGCACCTTCAGGCCCATTTCCTTCAAGGCATACCCGATCCCCAGCGTACTGGTCGTCTTGGCGACTCCTCCTTTTGCGTTTACGATGGACAGGACTTTCGTCATATGTTTTTAACTTTATTACTTATGAATAACTTATTAACTTTATTTACTTTAACAACAGTTTTTAACCTACTTAAGCTTGTAAG
>NZ_JBHTLD010000018.1:0-34873 GCF_042678745.1 Pontibacter rugosus
AAAAGAAGAGTTAGATCAAAGAGAAGTTAATTGAGGATATAGCAGCAACTGTACTCCCAAAGAAGTAAAGGACTGGAGTGTGTATGTGTATCAATTTTTTATGATAAATAAATGCATGTTTACTTACCCATATGTTTCTTTAGTTCTCATCTTATTGCTCTTAATTCCCCGGAAACGCCATCCCATGCAGCCTTCTCTTCCCCAGCATATTTCCCTTTGCCTATGATTATGATTCAGTAACTTGTTTCTGTCATCAAACTTTTCACATTTACAAATTAAAGTCTGTACTTGACAGAAAAACCATAATTAGCAGGATCCCCAAGCCTAGTCGCCCCGAAGTTATAAGCGTAGGCTATGTATTTCTTGTCTCCCAGGTTTCTGCCCCAGAAAAACACATCTAACTTTCTTGACGAGATGCCGGCCCTGGCGTGGAGCAAACCATAAGCTTCCTGCTTTATCTGGTTGGTCAGGTCGAAGTACTGCTCTCCCAGGTAGTGCCATTCACCCCGTGCCACCAGTTGCCAGTTATGAGATCCACCCAGTTCAAAACCATATTGCAGAGCTAGCATGGAAGTTACCTCAGGTGTGAACAACTGCCTGTTGCCATTTAAAGAGACCTCTTCTCCGTCAGACACACCTTTCAAAGTTGTATAAACTGCATCTGTGTAGCCCCCATTATAGGTTAACTCCAACCCTTTTGCCAACGCGCTCGAAATTTCAAGCTCCACCCCTTTGCTGTCCAGTTTTCCCGCATTGCGAGTTATTACGATTGCCTCGGGTAGTACCAATGTAGGTACCTGGGCGTCTGCTACTTTCGTGTAGAAAGCAGCGAAGTTTATTCTCCATTTATTTTGCCGAAATGTATTCTTTATTCCTATTTCAAAGTTATTGCTGGTTTCAGGCTTGTAGGCGTAGAGCGGAGGCTGTGATGGATCTGAAGAGAGTTGGGTAATGCCACCGGCTCTATACCCGCGACTGTAGGTGCCATACAAATGGTTATTTTCCGTTATATGGAATGTCAGCCCGGCTTTTGGTGAAAATGCTGTAAAACTGTCCTCCGCAGCCGTGTCTGTTCTGGTAATAAAGGCATCTTCTCCATCCATCTGAAATTCGCCTTTGATGCCCTGCTTCTTGTTCTCGTAATCGTAACGGATGCCAGCTGTAATTTCAAATTTAGGATTCAAGACGTAAGTGCCTTGCCCATACAGCGCCGCACCATAGCTTTCCCCTTTGTTGGTACTGATACTTGTAAAGTTAGGAAATGGGGCACCAACCAGTTCGGCATCTTCGCCAAAGTGGACACCTTGTTTCACAGGACTGTAGTTATAAAAACCGTAAGCACCTGCTATCCACTGAAGGGCAGATGTAGTTGTACCAGGAGATGTTAAGCGAAATTCCTGTGTCTGCACCTGTACCCTGTTCCATTCATTGCCATAGTTGTTCACAATTGAGACACCATCAATTGGAGAAAAATCGCCGTCTAATGGATCATCATAGTACCTGTAGTTGGACTGGTAAGCCGTCTGCGATGTAAACATAAAGGTGCTGGTTGAATACCTGACGGACAGCGAAGCATTTAATGTGTTGTCTATCATTTCTCCAATAGCATTCTGGTTTACTTTGAAAGAGTTGACAAAAGCTTCTTCCGGGCTGAATACCAGCGGGAAAGCTCCCCTGTTTCTGTTGGTGATGTGCTTTAGATTTAAAGTAAAATCAAGTTTAGGTCCTGCCAGGAACTTCATGTAATAGTTCCCCATATATACCTTCTGTTTGTCAAAATCTGAGTCATCAAACTGGTTTTTATAATAGCCGTCCTGCCTCCTATATAGTCCTGCCACCCCAAAGAAAAGCCTGTCTTTAACAAGCGGAGCACGCAGTGCAGCACTGTAGCGCCACTGGCCGTAGTTGCCAATGCTAACTTCTGCAGAGCCCCCGATGTCATTAGTCGGTTCTTTTGTAATGATATGGATTACACCTCCCATAGCGTTTCTACCGTAAAGCGTTCCCTGTGGACCACGAAGTACTTCAATTCGCTCAATGTCTAGCAGTTCTGCCATGTAAGTATCTAACCCGAATTGATTCACACCATCAATGTAGGTCGCTACCGCAGGGTCATACGATGTGGTGGTAATGCCCCTGATGGAAGTTACATTCCGGTTGTCTCCAGGATCAGCCGTATATAAATTAGGGACAATGGCAGTAATTTCCCGACTGTTCCAAAGCCTGTAGTCCTGTACTTCTTTTGTCGAGAGAACTGAGATGCTGATAGGGATCTGCTGTGGGTCTTCCTCCCATTTCTGCGCGGTTACAGTTACTTCTCCCAGTTGTTTATTTGCCCCGACTAGCTGGATGTCTATTTCTATATTTTCTCTTTCGAGGTTTATGCGTCTGGTAACAGTTGCGTACCCGATGGCGCTAATCTGCACAATGTAATAGCCTGGTGGAATTTGATTGATAATAAATTCACCTTGGAAGCCTGTGCTAGTACCTATGTTAGTATTCAGTAGGTAAACTGATACTCCTGGAATAGCAGCACCGTGCTCATCCTGAACTTTGCCTGACAGACTGCTTAGAACCTGAGAACTTGCTGATGATATATACAGGAGAAGAAAGATGAGTGAAAAAAGTATGCTTTTTACCATATTAATGAGAGCTTGATGCTGAAATGTATTCGAAAGTTGAATTCACAAGAGCACATAAAAATGACCTGCCAATATGAAGTAGCTACAGTGTTGCTCTTATTTAATAAAATAAAACTTATCTACCTTCTGGAAATTCTTCATCTAACTCCTGAGCCAGCTAATAGACATACAGTGCAGTTTGACTCATATCTTTTACAGCGACTCCGTAATTTATAACATACAAGGCTCCATTAGGATCGATCCATATCCCAAACGACTACTCATTATCAACATCGCCAGCAGACTGTCTTGCATCACAAACTTTACACCTGTTAAAGATTCTCGCCCTGCAGAAAAGTCAAGCCCTCCGTACACATACCTTTGTGTTTACGTAAGGTTGCATCTATCCTACTATTGCCAAGTCTAATACCGTGATTTTCATACCCATTACCGGCAGTATACGTCCTACCAGTGACCTGCCCCGGCAACCCCTGTCAGGACAGTCAGGCAGCGGGTTCTTGTTATCGGCTGCGTTAAAGCAAGTGGTTCCTTCTTTCACGTTCCGGCCATAGTTAGCGCCTTTACTGATCACGTTCATCTCCTCGCGCAGCACCTGCCCCGCATCGCCGGCTATAATCATTCCGGTTTCTTTGTCAATGGAAAAGCGGTAAGGATTAGGCAGGCCGTAGGCGTCCACCGGGATCCCTTAATAGATTAAAACCCACCTACCACCACCAGTATAATGCCGAGCAACACAAAGAAGCGGTTCCGAATGGACCAGGAAACAATTTTTTCAATCATGCCGTGCCGCGTATAAAACCAGAGATATAGTAATATACGGGGCTTATGTTTTAATAAACAATGACAATGGTCATTAATTAAAAGAAGGGCGCATGGGTGACACTCCAGCACTATGTACTAACAGGCTGTGTCCGAAAAGCTTCTGATGGCTAATGTTAGCGGTTTTACAAGTCCTTGCCATTGATACCTATAACCCGAATGATTTCAGCCTTAAACCCTGCCTGCTTCACCACGTTTTCAATCTGTTGGGGATTCAAATCTGTACCAGAAACGCTCATCAACTTATCACGACTTTCTGTGTCAATGTGCCAGCGGCTTATACTTTCTTCATTATCCAGGAAAGGTGCTACCCTGGATATAGCTTCCTCATTCTCTACATTAGTTTTGAACTTGATTACTTCCATAGCAACATGTGTTTTTGCTTAAAATGAACGCGACTGGTTATACCAGGTTGTGCAACGGCTACGCTTGCCTGTATGTATTCATCAGGCATATTCGCTTACCTGCCTTCAAGCGGAATCTTTCCAAAAATTCTCTTATCTTACAGTATACTTTGTCTTATACTTATAAAGAATGAGAGCACCATTACAGCTTCTAACGTTTGTCATTTTTCTGATTTTAAATACCTCCTGTAGCAAAACAGAACAAGAAACGACAAACACCCTGCTCCTGGCAGGTCGTCAGCCACAGATCGCAGTAGATACAAAAGGGAATACCAGGGTAGTGTATGGCTTGGAAGACAGAATTTATTGCGTCACGTCCAAAGATAACGGACAAACCTTCTCAGAACCTGTACTGGTGGGGCAGCTGAAGGGCTTGTACCTGGGCATAATTACCTGAGATGGTTAACTAACCAATAAGCCAGCATCGACAAAGCCGTTGGTAACAAGCACTTGGCAAGCGAAGTATACATAACACCAAACACGGCGCGGTAAAGAAGTATGAACAGGAAAAAATCTTTAAGGTAAGTATAGCCCTGGCCATGGCCGGTGCAGTTTTGCTCGATGCCCTTATTCTGGAGAAGTATTTCTTTGATGTAAAATCCTTTGATATCGGCCGCAAAAGCAGCGGTAAAAAAATAAAACTGGCCCTTCTTACTGACCTGCATTTTAAGCAAAACTTACTCCCGCACCATCGTAAACTCGCAACTAAGCTTAACCAAATTAACCCAGACCTGCTCCTGATCGCCGGGGATACACTTGACTCTTCTGGAAGTATGGAGCCGGTTAAAAGTTTCTTCAGTTTGCTAAACCAAAGTATAAAAAAGGTAAGCATTCCAGGTAACAACGACTACAAAGCAAGTGCCGGCATAGATACCCTGGAACAGGTACTGCAAAAGTATAACTGCTATTTTCTGGTAAACGAGTCCAAAGCTTATACTTGGCTTTGGCCTTGGTGCTAAATGGGGAAGTATAGCAAGTGATTATGCTTTCGTCATTATATTAGTAGGTGCTGTTCTTCATATTAGTGGGATGTATTTAACACAGCTAAAAAAAACATTCAGCTCAACTGACCAGGTTGCAAGAATACTCTGGTATTCGGCATGGACTTGTCTTATTTTATTGGTAGGCCTTGTAGTATACCTGCTAACTGCAAACTAATTTTTATACACCCACTTCTCCTTCCAACAATCCACCGAGTGCCTCTACGTTTTCTATTCCTTATCTCTAGTCATGGATAAAAGGTTTGGCAAAATAAGCGTTGATACCGAAATACCATTGGAAGCATGTGGTATCGTATCGCAGGTAATTATTTTTTCAGCTCCTGCTGCTTTGAGCTCTTCGAATGCATTTTCAGCAAAAACAGCATGTACTCCTATGCAAATGGGGTTCTGGAAATCTGCCCGGATCAAGTGCTGAACGGTGATAATCATTGTTTTGGCCGTAGAGACAATGTCGTCTACTAAAACGGGCCGGTGGTGTTTCCAGGTGGAAACATCCGGGACTTTTATTTCTACCTGGCGGTCACCTTTTCTGACTTTTTCAAGCACTATGTAGGGTACCTCTGCTTCTCTAGCCACTTCCTTTACCCATTGCTCACTCTCACTGTCAGGCCCCACGATAAGCGCATTCTTCACATTATCTTTAATCCACTTCGAGATCAGGGGAGCCGCATGCAGCACAGTAACAGGAACCGTATATATCTCGCTCATACTGCCGCGTCGGTGGAGGTGTGGATCTATGGTAACGATCCAGTCGGTCAGCTGAGAAAGTAAGTGTGCAAAGTAACCTGAAGTAACTGCCTCTCCGGGGAGAAACTGTTTGTCCTGTCGCATATAGGCAAGGTAAGGGGCAACCAGTCCAACCTTTTTGGCACCCTGTTCTCTGGCAGCAAGGATGAAAAAATATAATGGTAAAAGTTTATCATCCGGATGATCCAACGTCATCACCAGCAGCACATTTTTATTCTGCACGTCAGAGAGAATCCGAACATAGCTTTCCCCATCCGGAAAGTGCCTGATAGTAGCACCACCACAAGGAATCTGCAACTGTTCAGAAAGTTGTGTTGCTAAGTTTTCATTTCCGGGTAATCCAAATACAAGCCAGTCCATAAGTATACTTTAGATGATGGTAATAATATCCTTTTCGTTGGCTATGTAATCCAGGGCATAGGATAACTCTCCCTCCGACTCTGCAAAAATGGTGTACAGCACCTCGTTTACTGCTACTTTCTTTCCTAACGGCGCAGCGAATAGAACGCCTGCTGCAGGATCATCTGGTGCGCCGGCAAGCTTGGCAACTTTTGCAAGCCGGCGGTTATCAATTTTGTTTACTGTGCCGGCTTTCTCCGTTTTAACCTGATAGCTAAATGCAGCAAAGGCAGGCATGGTAAAGCCTCCTTGCGCAAGACAGATAGCCTTAAACTTTTCAAAAGCTTTGCCTGATTCTAAAGCTTCCTTAGCGACCACAACACCTTGCCCGTTTGGCACTTCTCCTGCTAATTCCAGCAGGGCACCCGCTAATAGTACTGCTCTTTCCTTCAGGTCCTGGGGAGCAGAAGTATCGTTTTTAAGCACAGCTAGCACGTCCATTGCCTCTAAGGCGGGGCCTATGCCCCGGCCTACAGGTTGGTTGCCATCTGTTAGCACAACCTTTAACCGGAGCCCAACGGTGGCAGCTACTTTTTCCAGGCGTTCTTTAAGCGTCTCTGCTGTTTTGCGACTTCTTATTTTGGCAGTTTCACCAACGGGAATGTCTATGACGACATGCGTGGCGCCAGCCGAAACTTTTTTAGATAACACCGAGGCAATCAATTGTCCTTCACTGTCTATATCCAGTGCCCGTTCCACCCGAATAAGCAGATCATCTGCCGGACTTAATTTAACGGATCCACCCCAGGCAAAACATCCACCCTCTTTTTTAACAACCTGCTTAATTTCTTCAAGAGAGAGATTAACACGCGTAATAGTTTCCATGGTATCGGCTGTTCCTGCCGGCGAGGTAATAGCCCTTGATGAAGTTTTGGGAATTGTTAGCCCACAGGCGGCAACAATAGAAACTACTATAGGAGTGGTTCTATTTCCGGGCAGACCACCTACGCAGTGTTTGTCAGCTACTACAGGTATTCCCCAGTCAAGCCTTTCGCCCACCTCCACCATAGCCCTCGTCAGACCGGTAACTTCTTCTACACTCATTTTCCCGGCACAGCCTGTAATAAAAGCAGCTATATCCACATTCGAGTAATTCCCCTGAACTATATCCACCATGATTTCCTGAAGTGCGTTGAAGGTAAGCTTGTGTCCATAAATCTTGGACCGTACAGACTTCATTGATTCTACCGGAGGTATATGGGATAAAGTCAAGTAAGCCTCTTCGGACACCTGTAAAGCATCCCGGGCTCCTTTTGACAAACTGATTTCGCCTAGGGATAAAAGCTCGGACTCTATTACATTTAGACTAGCCACTATGGATTTGTCGTTGTTCGACACTTTTATGCGGGTTAAGGCTGAAAAGCCCTCTGATTTACATATGTGGCAATCTGAGCGCATATAGACCACATGCTCCTGCTGCGTGTCAATACCTAGTTTCTTGAATTTTAATTGATCGTGCATCATGTGACTATACCTCGTGAATGCTATACAAGGCAGAAAGCGTGGCCTCCCAGCCATAAACTTCTTTTATTTTGCTCTGCAGGGCTTCTGCAGCCGGCAATTCCCCGTGGACAATAAATATGGTTTCAGGGGTCTTCGTCAGTTTTCCTAACCATCTGATAAGTTCACTTTGGTCAGCATGCCCCGATAACCCTTCCATGTGTTTAACAGTTGCCCGCACAGGAAAATAACGGCCAAACATTTTCAGTTCTTGCGCTCCTTCCTGCAGCTGCCTGCCACGTGTCCCTTCCGCCTGGTAACCGATGAGCAAAATAGTTGCATCAGGATCATCCAGGTGTTTTTCTAGGTAGCTTAAAACCCTTCCGCCTGTCACCATGCCACTTCCGGCAATAATGATCTTCGGACCAGGAGTATTAACAGCACTTTTGCTTTCAGCTATGCTTTTTACCACCCTGATATTTTCGCACATTTCAGCACATTCTTCAGGGGACATCTTGTGCCACTCAGGGGCATGATGGAATATGTTTAGCACCGATCTTCCCATGGGGCTATCCATAATGATGGGTATGTCAGGCAGGCTGTTTTTTTGCTTCATTTTCCATAAAAGAAATAAAAAGCTCTGGGTACGTTCAACTGCAAAGCTTGGAATGATAAGAGGTCCTTTCTTTTCCCATACTTCCCAGATTAAGTTTTTTAGTTCAAGTTCAGCGTCTACAGCAGGATGCACGCGGTTACCATAGGTACTTTCTATAAGCAAAACATCCGCCTGCTTCGGCAAATGTGGAGGATAAAGCAGCATATCATTTTCCCGCCCGATGTCACCTGAAAAAACAAGCGTTTTCCCCTCTACCTCCAGCTCAATAAAGGTAGCGCCGATGATGTGCCCGTTATAGTTGAACCGAACCCGGATACCTGGGGATAAATCAACCCACACATCTAGTGGTTGTGATGAAAAATAAGCTATTGTGCGCTCTACATCCAGCAGGGTGTAAAGCGGCTTTGCCGGTTTATGTTTTGAATACCCCTGCTTATTTGCACGTGCAGCATCTTCTTCCTGAATTTTTGCGCTATCCTTTAAAATTATTTCGGTTATGCTCAGGGTGGGTGCTGTTCCTAAAACTCTCCCTTTGAATCCCATACTTACCAAGCGAGGCAAATATCCTGTGTGGTCAAGATGCGCATGCGTTAGTAGCACAAGGTCAATTTCCGATACCTGCAAAGGCAGCTCCTCCCAGTTTAAATCCCGCAGCTCTTTTAGTCCCTGGAACAAGCCACAGTCAATTAAAATTTGCTTGCCTGCGGCTTTGACAAGATATTTAGAACCGGTTACAGTACCTGCGGCTCCCAGGAACTGTATAGTTATTTTAGCGTCCATAACTTCTCATTTTAAAGTATTTTGATAAGCAGGATTATGACATAGCTCATACCCTTCTTTCAGGATAGTTGGGATTCGTTCTTGACTTATTCCCAGCTTGTGCAACAGCTCCTCATGATCGCATAGCTCCTGGCAAAGCACTATGTCGCTTTCTAGCAATTTGCCTTTTTCAGCTTTGGTAAGAGATGTCAGGCAGGTAATCGGATATAAACCTGCAGCATCAATCATTCCATTTAAGCTACGTTTAGGGGGATAGTTCCACCCAACCAGATGTAAGCCGGCGCAAGTCCCATACTGGATGGCATCACTGGTAAACCGGGTGTTGGTGACAACCCAACCCTGATGGAATTTTGTCCCATGTCCTGGTATCAATAGCCACTGTTTTTCTATATCCAGAAAACGAGACTGGATATAGAGTGGAATCTTAACATCGCATCGGAATCCAGGTCGGTTGTGGAACTTGCACTCTACCATAAAATGCTGATCTCCCATCAAGGCTATCACATCAATCTCATGGCTAACACAATGCCCCTGTATGATCTGCCCTACCTGCACATCAAACCCCTGGTATTTCAGAATCGCTCCAACATACCTTTCAAAGGGAAATCCGGAGGGACCTAATTCCATGATAGCAGCCTTTAACTTATATTTTCCTGCAACAGGCTGAGACTTATTAGCCAAAAGCACGAAGGCCTCTTCATATATTTGTTGCGTAGAAGAGCCAGGTACTAAATTTTTCCCTATCTGGTGAGCTATCTCATTTGCCAGTTTCTTTTCTGCCCCGGCCTTAACCAAGGACTTACGCAGTTTAACCTCCGAAAAAGGGACTTTTTCTCCTGATGCTTTTTGTATATACATAGTAGGCGACATTTTACTATTTCTTTTCTAAGTCTATTGTCTTTACTCTTCCGATTTTCTAAGTTTGGTTATCTCCAGAAACAACATCTAGATAGGTGAACAGGGCAATTACCTTTACATCATTTCGTTAAGCTCATTTACTCCAACTACCCCCTGCTCGAAACATTTTAAGTTATAGATGGTGGTGCGGGCAATATTTTGCAAAGCAGTGTCTGTTAAGAAAGCCTGGTGGCTGGTAATAAGTACATTTTGAAATGTCAGCAAACGGGCAATTACATCATCCTGCAGGATTTCTTCGGAATGATCTTCAAAAAACAGGTTCTGCTCTTCTTCGTACACATCTAGTCCTAAACTGCCAATCTGACCAGTTTTTAAACCCTGAATGACATCCTTCGTATTCACAAGGGCACCTCGGCTGGTATTGATCAGCATCACGCCTTTTTTCATTTTACTAATCCGTTCGGCATTGATCAAATACCTGGTCTGTTCGGTAAGAGGTGCATGCAGGGAGATAATGTCTGATTGGGTACAGAGGGTATCAACATCGGTATACTTAATTTTAAGGTGAAGAGCAAAGTGATAGTCCGGTAATGGATCGCTAACCAGGATTTCGCACCCAAAGCCACGCAGGATTGTTGCAACTACTTTACCGATCTTCCCTAATCCTATTATCCCCACAGTTTTGCGGTGCATATCGAAACCCACCAGCCCATCTAAAGAGAAATTAAGCTCCCTAACACGGGCATGTGCCTTTATTAGCTTCCGGTTCAGTGCCAACATAAGGGCCACGCTGTGTTCAGCTACAGCATAGGGGGAATATTCGGTCACACGGGCGACCCGCATTTGTAGCATGGCAGCTGCTTTTAAATCTACATGGTTGTAACCAGTAGAGCGCAACGCTAAAAACTGCACCCCTATTTCGGATAGCGCTTCCAGTACTGGCCGGGAGGCATCATCGCCGACAAAGATGGACACTGCCTGGCACCCCTGAGCCAGATTAACAGTTATAGCTGAGAGACGGGGTTTTAGGAAAAGAAGCTCATGCTTGGCGTCATTGGCCTGCTCCATAAAACTTCTCTCGAAGGTATGTGTACTGTACACGGCAACTTTCATAAATTATTGATATTCATTATATTGAGGCAATATATAGTCTGTTAGTCTTGTGATTATCCTTGACTGTCAGACTCTACTGTCCTAAGTAACACCATAATACATTATGTAACCGCCCCCGTTCTTTTCAAAACCTGAATGATCAGCAGGGAAAGAAAGCTAAAGCCAAGGCTGATGATCCAATCTCCAGCACTCATGGCATAAATCGACAATATATTTCTAAGTGGCTGTATGAAATACACAGTAGAAACTAACACAATGCATACGGCAAGCGCATACCATACATATTTGTTCTTTACCACTTCACTTTTAAAGAAAGCCACCTTTGCAGAGGCCATGTTGAACACGTGCCACAGCTGCGAGAACACCAGCGTGAAGAACAGGATGTTGTTACACAGTTGCGGGTTCCATAGCTCTGTTTGGTGGTACAAATAGTGACTGGCAAACACCGCACCCAGCACGCAGAACGTTATGACAGCGGCATAGGTAAAAATAGCCCTCCACTGCTTATTGTCAAGGATGGGAGTGTCCGGGTTCCGGGGCTTGTCTTTCATGATCAAATCATTCCCCTCGGTGACGCCTAAAGCCAAAGCCGGAAGCACATCGGTAACAAGATTTATAAAAAGAATTTGCAGCGGCACCAATGCAAAATGCAGGTTCAAAACAGAAGAAAAAGCGACCACGAACAACTCGCTGAGGTTGCAGGAAAGAAGATAAGCCACAAACTTCTTAATGTTCTCAAAAATGATCCTGCCTTGTTTAATGGCTACTACGATAGAAGTAAAAGAATCATCTTTTAAGACCATATCCGATACTTCCTGCGCCACCTGTGTGCCACGCAGGCCCATCGCAATACCAATGTCGGCCTTCTTTATCGCAGGCGCATCATTGACGCCATCCCCTGTCATCCCGACAATGTAGTTGCTCTCCTGCAGTAGTGTCACCAAGTCTATCTTCTGTTTGGGCGTAACACGAGCAAAAACTACGGTTTCCAACCACCTTTTTTTATCCTGATTAGTTAGGCCGGCATAATCCTTCATGTCTTTACCATGCATGATCGGGAGCTCATTTTTGCCTATAAGCCCTAGCTTTAAGGCAATGTTTCTTGCTGTGGCCGGGTGGTCGCCGGTTATCATGATGACTTTGATACCGGCGGACTTACATTCATCCAGGGCAGCTGATACTTCTAGTCGCGGAGGATCCAAAAGCCCGAGAACACCTGTAAAAACCAGCCCCTGTGTTAAGCTTTCTTGTAAGGAGGGTGCTTCCTTATAAGCAAAGGCCAGCAGCCGCAGGCCTTCCGACGCCAACTGCTCAGTCTGGGCAATCCAGGCTGCTTTCTGGCTGTCTGAAAAATCCTGCGGTCCTCCTTCCTGCAGAATCCAGGTGCATTTTAGTAATAGCTCTTCCACGGCTCCTTTGGCAAACACGATAGAAGTACTCCCGTTTTCATGGAGCGTAGCCATAACTTTCGTCTCAGAGGTAAATGCCTCTTCTCTTGTTTTGGGAAACTGCTCTCTTACCTGATGTATGTCTTTACCCTCAGCAGTAGAAAACTTCAGTAGGCCTACTTCCAGCGGATCCCCCACCTCTCGCAGAACATTATTTTTCAGCTCCAGGTTAGCCGTATTACAAAGAACAGCGGCATCCACAATCTTTTGAAAGTTAACTGAGTTTTGGACTTCCTTTGGAACTGCTACAGTCCCGTCAGGATAGTACATTACTTCCGCTCTACCGGAGGGTATTAGAATGGTGCTGACTGATATTATGTTCTGAGTAAGGGTTCCGGTTTTATCTGTACAGATCACATTGGTACCTCCAAGGGTTTCTACGGCAGCCAGCCTTTTAACAATCACATTATGTCTCGCCATCCGGAGCATACCCTGTGCCAGTGCCAGTGTAGCCACGATCGGCAGCCCTTCCGGAATGGCAGCCACCGCCAGCGCAATGGATACCTCAAGTACCTTCACCCATTCAGCGCCCTGCGCCAGACCGGCAAAGAAAATCACTATTACCAGCCCCACGGTTATCCAGATCAGTTTTTTGCTGAGTTGTTCCAGCTTTTTCTCTAAAGGGGTGGCGGCTTGTTTGGCCTGTTGTACCATGGAAGCTATCTTGCCAAGCTCTGTGCCCATGCCGGTTCCAGTCACTAAGGCATACGCGTTCCCCTTGGTCACAAACGTTCCTTTAAAGAGCATGTTAACCCGCTCAGCCAGTGGCACCTCCCCTGCTAACACTGCTCCGTTTTTTGCCACAGGAAGTGATTCTCCGGTTAATGCAGACTCATCCACCTCCAGCTGTGTGGCGTTGAAAATGCGCGCATCAGCCAGAATCATGTCCCCAGCTTCCACATAAAGCACATCGCCTGGCACTACATTTTCGGAAGGTACCTCCTGAAGACTGCCATCGCGAATGACCTTGGCTGACAGAGAGACCATATGTTTCAGGGCATTCATGGAGCGATTGGCCTGGTGCTCCATATAAAATCCGATCAATGCATTGATGATGATCACGGCCAGGATAGCCGTTCCATCCAGCCATTCCTTAAAAAGGAAAGATAACCCGGCAGCGACTACCAACAGCAATACCATTGGGCTCATGAATTGCTGCAAAAGCATGGCACCAATACTTTTCTGCTTTTCAGATTGGATAGTATTCTGCCCATATTGCACTAACAGCTTTTCTGCTTCTTCGCCCGAAAGCCCCCGCTGTACCTCTGAGTGCATTTCGGCGGCAAGAACAGCAGTGTCTTTTGTGTATGGTTGTTGAGCGATCATATTTCCTTTTATTATGCTGAACTTCCCTTCGGGTGAAAGCTTAAGCTACTTTCTATCACTTGCTGTGTAATCAAGCATTGTATAACTTCTCGTAGTACTCCTGAGCCATGCGATCAGAGTCAAAATATGGCATGATGTCCTGCATGCTATTCTTTATGATTGACAACCACTTCTCCTGTTGGTTATAGTATAATGGCAGAATATCGTGCTGAAGTGTATCCATAATATTGGTTGCGTCTACCCTGTTTTGCTCGTGCCATGGCAGCGTGGGGTCTACAGTAGGTACCATGAACCCATTGCTGCCATGCTGGATGAATTCCGGCACCCAACCATCGGCAGTTGAAAGCAAAACAGCACCATTCATGGCAGCTGACATACCACTTGTGCCCGACGCCTCATGCGTTACCAGCGGGTTGCTTAGCCACAGGTCTGCCCCCTGTTTCAGGAGTTGTGACAGTTTGAGCTCATACCCCACCAGTACGGAGCAGTGGTGATACTTTTTACTATGATGTACCAGTCTATCAAACACAGAAATAGCAGTATAATCTGTCGGGTATGGCTTCCCTGCCCATATTACTTGAACAGGTTTATCGGGGTCAGTTATCATCTGCTCATAGCGTGCCATATCTTCCATGATCAGGTCTGCCCGTTTATAGGCTGCAAAGCGCCGTGCCCAAACGATTGTAAAGACATTCTCGTCCAGCAAATCACCTGTTTGATCGGCCACTACCTCTAATAGCTGTTTTTTAAGTTGCCGCTTCCTTAGAAAGAGCTTTTCGTCGTCCCCTTGCTGGAGGGCCTCATACATAGGCTGATCTGCCCAGTAAGCATAGCTTTGTGCGTTGGTGATGTAGGTGATAGGGCAAATTCCCGGGTGACCACCCCATAGCGTTTGAACTACCTCCCCGTGCATACGGGAAACGGCATTTGCCTTTCGGGCTAAGCGTAAGGCAGCCAGTGTATGGTCAAAGGTATCCCCTTTTATACCCGTGATGTGCCTTACCTCCTCCAAAGGCAGGTAGGTGAAGTAGCCCATCTTATCCAGCAGCCGTATGTCCGTTTTCTCATTCCCGGCTGCTTCGGGTGTATGTGTGGTAAACACTAACCGTTTCCTGACCTCCTCTACCTTTTTGTATTTATGAAATAAGGAGAAAGCAAGTGGCAGTGCGTGTGCCTCGTTGAGGTGATATACATCCGGGGCAAGCTCTAAAATTTCCAGCAATTTATGCCCCCCTGCCCCAAGTAGAATACTTGCCGCAATTTTGGCTTCCTGATTCGTGTCATACAGCTTATGCGTGATAGTTTGAGCCAGGTAGTCGTTTTCGGGCAGATCAGTAGTCAGGAAAAAGATAGGGATAGTATTTAAAACGTGTGGGGCAAGGTATAGAACACCTACCTGAACAGGGTTATGATTTATGGTAACCTCAAACCGAATGTCTGTTTTCTGCAGAAAAGAATAAATTTTTTCCAGAAACAGGACGTCCATGGTCTGGTCTGACTTATGTACCTGATCATAGTATCCGTACTTCCAATAAATGCCTATCCCTACCATGTTCTGCTTTAAATGGTGGGCACTCCGCATATGTGAGCCAGCCAGAAAGCCCAACCCCCCACTATACACCTTGAGGTATTGTTCAATGGCGAACTCCATCGAGAAGTAAGCCACACGCTTCTGGTATGCGGCAGGATAAACGTAAGAATGCAATTCCCTTTTAAAGTCCATCATAGCATTAATTTTTATGGTAAATACTCGCTTGACCAAGCCTCCCGATGTATCAAACTTAGCAGCAGAGATATAAGCCGGTAGCAGATCCCGCTTATGCGAAACTACATCTTCATGCCGCCCATGCCGGTGCCGCTCTTCAGCACCTGGGCACCCTTAAGGGCATAGGCGCCGGTAGCCACCACCACTTCGCCCTCTTCTATGCCGCTGAGCACTTCCACTTCCAGTTTGTTCTGTATACCTGTATCTATGGCCCTGTTCTCGTACATGCCGTCAGCTGTTTTTACCCAGGCCGTTGTCATGCTCCCAATTAAAATGGCGGATTTGGGTATGACCAAGGCACGTTTCTCATTCCTGCGTACGCTCAGGTATGCCATCATGCCTGGCTTGATATTATTTCCTTGATTCTTAATCATGAAGCGCACCAGGCTGATTTTCTGCCCGGGTTCCACCGTTGGGTTATCAAATACCGGAACCGCTGTATATGTCTCATTCGGAAAAGCCTCAAACGTAACGAGAACGGAGGGTTGCTTGCTTAGCCAGTGCAGTTCGCTGGTGTACATCTGAGATTCGATCCATAAAGCTGAGACATCCGCAATCCGGAACAAAGGTGCCCCCGTCTCCACATACTGGCCCTGGCTTACCGGCAATTCTGTCAAATAACCGGATGTAGGGCTGTAAAAGGTGACGAGTGATGAGGCTTCTCCGCTTTTCTCTATTTCCCGCACCTGTGCCGCTGTCAGCCCATATAGCAGCAAGCGCTGACGCGCACCTTCCACCAGTTGGTTCATCACCTCCTGCGTAGCGCCGAACTTTTCTTGCTGCTGCAAGGCATTTAGCAGCTCTTTTTCAAGCGAAAGCAGTTCTTCACTGTACAATGCGTACAGCGACTGGCCCTGCCTTACCCGCTCCAATGGGTTGCGCACGAATAACCTATCTATCCGGCCCCGTACGCGGGAGGTGACCACTACTACCTTTCTTTCATCAAAGGCCGTTGTACCCACCAGCGTCGTTGTTTCACTTATCGGTTTAATCCTTGCCGTGTCAAGGGTGATATTAGCATATAGTTCCTCACGTTTGCTGAGTGTAATCATATCCATGTCCCCGGCAGCGCTGCTGGCCTCATGTGCCGGATGTGGCTCCTTGTCGCCTGAACAGGAAACGATTAGCATGATTCCCGGAAAAAGTGCCCACCTGCCTATAGTTGCTAATTCTATTTTCATAATTCCCGACTTGAATATTGTATGATGGTTTCACTGTCAACCAGGTAAGCGGCATCCAGAGCTATCCAGTCCTGTGCCTTCAGGCCTTCAGTTATCTCTACCCTCTCCTTATCACGGTGGCCAACACGGACAGCCCTTGCCTGAAAAATGCTACTTCCACTCTCTGTCACTCCTGTCCGTACCCACACAATGGCTGTTCTGCCCACGTAATAAACACTGGTGGCCGGCACCACAGGCGACGTCCTCTGAACATAGGCTTTTGCCGTGAGCAAAGAGTTCTGCTTCAGCTGGCGATTGGGGTTGGGCAGGTACAGGCGCACCTGCGTAAATTTTTGTCCGCTGGAGTACACCGGCTCCACCATGCCGATAACTGCACGAATGGGTCTCTCCGGGAACAGCTCGCTTGTAACCACGGTCTCCCGCCCCGGTTCAAGGACAGACCCTGCTTCGCTGGTAAAAGCGACGACGCCCCAGGCTTCCAGGAAGTCGTTTACCCAGAATACCGTCTGGTCTTTGCTCACATACATGCCCTCTCTAATGCTGTTATCGGGTAAGACGGTGCCGGAACTGCCGGTGGAGCGGCCGGCTGCAGCCATTCCCCCCATACCCCCGCTTTCTGTACCGGCTCCGGCGCCCATACCACCCCCAGAGCCGGAGGGGCTAAACAACACGTATCCTTCGTAGGGACTGTAAACGGAAATGGTAAAAGGTGCCCGGCCACTGCGGGTAAACTGATTTATCTGAGCCTCTGTCAATCCCAGGAGCCTCAATTTCTGCCTTGCCTTGTCGAGCAGCACCGGATCCTTGCTTTGGCGGCTGACAAATAAAAACTCCTCTACAAACGTGTTCAGTTCCGGGCTGTAGAGCTCCATCAGCTTCTCTCCTTTCCGTACATACTGGTAGTTATACTTTATATACAGCCGCTCGATGCGACCACCGACACGCACCGCAATCTTTCGGCTGCGCCGCTGGTCAAAATCGACATAGCCATTACCGGAAAAGCTGTACCGCATGCTGCTGTCGCCTGCCTGCACCACTGCCTGCCTGGAAATAACAGTTTGATTAGCAGGAAAGGTATTCCAATAGGCTTCATCCATGCTGTCTGCTGTTTGCTCCTTTCCGGCACCATGCTGAGATGAATCTCCCTGATGCCCCTGTTGGTATTCCTCTTCGGGGTTCGTCCCACAAGCCACCATTACCAGCAACAGGAAAGCCATAATGACTGTCGCCGAGCACCGTTTCGTTCCTAACTGGATACTTTTTCTCATGGCCTTAGTTGATTTCCCGTTGGTATTCGTACTCAGCCTGCAGGTTGAATACCTGCCCCAACTTATCGATGCGTTCCAGTTCTTTCATCAGCAGCATGTTCCAGGCATCCAGCAGCACAAAGAAGCTTCCGGTGTTCTGTCGGTAGGCCAGCAGATTACTTTCCAGGTTGTTGCGGTAGGCCGGCAGAATGCTCGTGTCGTAGTTTTGCAACTGGCGGCTTTCGTAAACAAGCATGGTGATCCGCTCCCGGATCATTTGGTTGGCCATCAGTTGCATGGTTGCTTTTTCATTCTCCATGGCCTGTATCTCGAACTCCATCGAACGTACTTCAGACTTGTACATCCGGGATGACCAGGGGACAATAGGGACTGTGACCATGCCCATTATGGAAAATGTGTTTGGCATTTCCTTCATCTGGCTGTGATTGAACTGAATACCAAAGTCAGGCTTGGCACCGGTAGCCATCAACCGTTGATTGCTGCGCATGGACTGGATACGACTCTCAACCGCCAGAATATCGCTACGCTTCAGGAAAGACGAATCGGCCAATAACGCATAATCGCTATGGTAGTCGGTTGGCTGTAAGACAGAATCGATTAGAAAAGGCGTGTTTACCTCCCGGCTCATCAGCGTGTTGAGGCCTATACTGCTCTCGGCCACCTGCGACCGTAGCATGGTCTCCATATTGTTCAGTTCGCTCAACAGGGCCTCTGCCTTGAACACCGTGGGTAGGTCAGCCTGATTATAGACGTACCTGTCCTTTGCTGTTGTAATCAGCATCCTCAGTAAGTCGCCGTACTCGCTTATCACCTCTATTTTCTTTTCGGCTGTGTAGCGGCGGTAGTAGTAAAAACGCGCCGTGTAGTGCAGCACGTTTTTCGCCCACATTTCTTCTTGCCGCAAAACATTCTCCTGCGAGAGGATGTAGCTTTTCCGGGCATTGAGCTTAGCTGGGTTGGGGATCATCTGCTGCACTGACACCATATAGCCCGCCAGATTGACTGGCATGGACTCCACCATCTCCTTCCGGTACGGGAACTGGTCCAGGGCCAGCGAAACAGTGGGTGGCATCCAGCTTTTTGCCCCCTCGGCCAAGGCCCTGACGCTTCTTATCCTGTTCTCGTAGAGGCGCAACTGTGGGTAAGTTTCATCAATATGCTCAAAGACCTGTGGCAAAGAAAGACGCACCGTATCCTGCGCCCGAAGAGAGGCGACGACAACCAAAAGACCGATTAACAACAGACTTATCCTTTTCATGCTCGTCTCTTTTGCTATTCCTCAATTTCCAACACGGACAAGGCCCCACGCTTCTTCAGTTCCCACTCCATGAGCAGATTGTAGATGACCGGCAGCAGGATCAGAACAAACAACGTAGCCGACATCAACCCAAACACGAAGGGAATGGCAATGGGCTTCATGACGTCGCTACCCGTACCTGTGGAGGCCAACACCGGTATCAGTCCGAGAATATTAGCCAGCACGGTCATCAACAGCGGCCGTACCCGTTGGGTGGCGCCAACTAAAATGGCTTCTTTAAGTATGGGGAAGCTGATGTTTTGCCGGCCATTGCCCCTTTCTGCCACCAGCTTCCGGATCGTGTCGTTCAGGTAGGCAATCATCAGCACGCCTGTCTCTACAGCCACGCCAAACAGGGCGATAAAGCCCACCGCCACCGCCACAGAGAAGTTCACATTGTAAAAGTAAAGCGAGTATACCCCGCCGATTAGCGCTACCGGCACGCTGAGGAGCACCACCAGCACCCATTTAAAAGAGTGGAAGGTAATATAAAGTATAAATGAAATGATCAGCAGCACAATGGGAATGATGATACTGAGACGCTGCTGTGCCCGCACCTGGTTTTCATACTGGCCGCTCCACTCCACAAAATACCCCTGGGGCATCTTTTCAAAGGCCTCATCTATTCTTTTCTTTGCCTCATTCACCACGCTGCCCATATCCCTGCCCCGCACGTTGAAGAGCACCGTTCCCCTGAGCATGGCATTCTCGGAGTTGATCATGGGCGGTCCTTCCGAAACCTTGATGTCGGCCACAGCGGAGAGCGGCACTACCCCATAGGCCATGGTTTGTACCGGAATTCTTCTGATCTCGTCCAAGTCGTTGCGGTACTCCTGCGCCAGCCGCAGGTTTACGCTGAAACGCTCCCTCCCTTCCACGGTAGTAGTGAGCACCATGCCGCCCAGAGCACTTTCAATGACCATGTTCACGTCATCCACATTCAACCCATAGCGGGCAATGTCAGGGCGCCGTATCTGTATGTCCAGGTATTTTCCGCCGGTAAGCTGCTCCACATACAGGTCTTCCAGGCCTTCTATACCTTTGATCGTGTTCTCCACCTGTCTGGAAATGGCATATATGCTGTCCAGGTCACTGCCATATATTTTAATGCCTACATCAGTCCGGATACCGGTTGACAACATGTTTACCCTGTTGATGATGGGCTGGGTCCAGCCTATCACCACTCCTGGTATCTGGATCTTCTCGTTCATCTCCCGGATCAGCATGTCCTTGGTAAGACCATCCCGCCACTGCTTCTTTGGTTTCAGTACAATAATGGTTTCAATCATGCTGATGGGGGCGTTGTCAGTAGCCGTGTAGGCGCGACCTGCCTTGCCCAGCACATTCTCTACTTCCGGAAAGCCTTTGATGATCTTGTCCTGCAGTTGCATGATGCGCTTCGCTTCCGAATTGGAAACATCCGGCAACGTAACGGGCATCAGCAACAGAGAGCCTTCATCCAAGGGTGGCATGAATTCCGTGCCGAGGTTGATAACAAAGGGGACACTGCCTAACAACAAAACGACGCAAGCAGCCAGCACACTTTTGCGCCACTCCAGGCAAAAGCGGGCAACAGGCCGGTACAACCTGACAAAGAAATTGGAAACAGGGTTACGGCTCTCCGGTATGAGTTTCCCCTTAACCAGCATCCTTGTAAGCATGGGGGCTACTGTAATGGCCAGCATGGCAGCACCAATAAGCGAAAATGTCTTGGTAAGCACTAGGGGCGAAAACAGTTTCCTTTCCTGGCCTGTCAGGAAAAGTATAGGCGCAAAGGATATGATCATGATCAGGACCGAGAAGAAAACAGACCGCCCCAGTGTACGGGAAGAATTTTCGATAATAGATACGCGCTCCTCTTCCGGTATCTCGTTTGTGTGTCCGATACGCTCTTTTCCCGGGTTTTCTTTAGATCCTGCCATACTACCTGCCTGTTTCATTGGTTAAAACCCTTTTGGTAAGGGATCGGTAGGCATTCTCTGCCATAACAATAGCGGGATCCACCACATCCCCAATAGCCAAGGCAATGCCCCCCAGCGACATGATGTTGGAGGTAACCCCGAACAGCCGCATCAGGATAAAGCCGATAAGCACTGAGAGCAGAATACAGGCGATTGCTACCAGGCCTGTACGGAAACTGAACAAGAATAGAATTACGACAATGCACACGATCAGGATCATTTGCCAAAGTGCTTCTGTCAGGGTGTTGATGGAAGCCAGGATAAGATCGCTGCGGTCGTAGGCTGTCTTGAACTTCACCCCTTCCGGTAGCCCTTTCGCCACTTCCTCCATTTTAACCTTGGTCCGCGCAATCACATCCCGGGCATTTTCCCCGAAGCGCATGACCACAATGCCCCCGACCACCTCACCTTCCCCGTTCTCCTCGGTAATACCCAGCCGCAGATCGGTACTCATCTGCACATCGGCTATGTCGCTGAGGCGTATAGGAATAGACTTATAGGTACCAATGGATATCTCCTTTATGTCTTCCAGGCTGGCGATATAACCCAGCCCCCTGACCAAGTAGCTGGTAGAGTTCATTTCATATAGGCTGCCCCCTACATCACGGTTGTTGGCAGCAACCGCCTGGGTAACGTCCATCAAAGGCACATCATAGTACACCAGCTTATGCGGATCAATCGTTACCTGGTACTGCTTCTGAAAACCTCCGAACGAAGCCACTTCGCTCACGCCCTCTACATTTTGCAATGCGAATTTCACATACCAGTCCTGAAGAGCCCGTAGCTCTCCCAGGTTATAGCCATCGCCCTCCAGCGTGTACCAGAACACGTGCCCCAGGCCGGTCCCGTCCGGGCCCAGGGTTGGGGTGACTCCCTGCGGCAGGAAGCGCTGTGCATAGTTGAGGCGCTCCAGCACACGGGTACGGGCCCAGTACACGTCCACCTCATCCTGAAACACCACGAAAATGAAGCTCATACCGAACATAGAGGCAGCCCGAATGGACTTGATCTTGGGGATTCCCTGCAGGTTGGAGACCAACGGGTAAGTGATCTGGTCTTCCATGATTTTGGGGTTCCGCCCCATATACTCCGTGTAGATGATCACCTGGTTTTCAGAGAGGTCTGGCAAGGCATCGATCGGTGTCTCTTTAATGGAATAAAACCCACCCACCACTACCAGTATAATGCCGAGCCATACAAAGAAGCGGTTACGAATGGACCAGGAAACAATTTTTTCAATCATGTCGTGCCGCATATAAAACCAGAACTATAGCAATATGCGGGCTTATCTTTTAATAAACAATGACAATGGTCACTAATTAAAAGAAGGGCGCATGGGTGACACTCCGGCACAATTTACTGAAAGGCTGTGTCCGAAAAATTTCTGATGGCTAATGTTAGCGGTTTTACAAGTCCTTGCCACTGATGCCTATAACCCGGATGATTTCAGCTTTGAATCCTGCTTGCTGCACCACATTTTCAATCTTTTGGGAATCAAGGTCTGTACCGGAGACACTTAAAATATTTTCTGTGCTTCCAGTATCTAGTTTCCACCTGCTGATACTTTCTTCTTTATCCAGGTAAGGCGCTACCCTGGATAAAGCTTCCTCATTCTCTACATTAGTTTTGAACTTGATTACTTCCA
The DNA here is from genome assembly GCF_042678745.1 of Pontibacter rugosus. Lineage (NCBI taxonomy): Bacteria > Pseudomonadati > Bacteroidota > Cytophagia > Cytophagales > Hymenobacteraceae > Pontibacter > Pontibacter rugosus. The sequence goes on from NZ_JBHTLD010000018.1 coordinate 22,711, forward strand.
TAGGAATATATGTTTTTGCTTAAAATGAACGCGACTGGTTACACCAGGTTGTGCAACGGCTACGCTTTAAGGCCTGTATGTATTCATCAGGCATGTTCGCTTACCTGCCTTCAAGCGGAATCTTTCCAAAAATTCTCTTATCTTACAGTATACTTTGTCTTAAACTTGTAAAGAATGAGGGCACCATTACAGCTTCTAACGTTTGTCTTGTTTCTTATTTTAAATGCCTCCTGTAGCAAAACAGAAAAAGAAACGACAAACACCCTGCTCCTGGCAGGTCGTCAGCCACAAATCGCAGTAGATACAAAAGGGGATACCAGGGTAGTATATGGCTTGGAAGACAGAATTTATTGTGTCACGTCCAGGGATAACGGACAAACCTTCTCAGAACCTGTACTGGTGGGGCAGCTGAAGGGCCTGTATTTGGGCATGTCCATGGGGCCTCAGATTGCCAGTTCAACGAATTACTCGGTGGTAACTGCCATAGATAAGCAGGGTAATATCCATACCTACAGTCTGGACCATGATATAAATAAGTGGATAAAGGCAGCTGGTGTAAATGACATGCCGGGCTCAGTGCCAGAAGGCCTGATGAGTATCGCCTCCGATGAACAAGACACCTTTTATGCTGTGTGGCTGGATGTAAGAAACACCAAACAAAACAGGATCGTGTTTGCCTCCACTACAGGAAACGCCGCCGCATGGTCAGAAAACAAGATAGTGTACGTATCGCCAGACAGCACCGTGTGCGAATGCTGTAAGCCAAGTATAGACGTGGAAGGCAAACAGGTAATCCTGATGTTCAGAAACTGGGTAGATGGCTCCCGGGATTTTTACCTGACCAAATCAACTGACAACGGGCAACACTTTTCTCAGCCACAGAAACTAGGGAATGGCACCTGGAAACTGGAAGGATGTCCCATGGACGGAGGGGGCATTCTACTGGATAGTAAGAATGCGATTCACACTTCCTGGCAACGGGAAGGTAATGTCTTCTATGCAAAGCCTGGCCAACAGGAAGTGCAAGTTGGCAGAGGCCGGAACTGCCGCATCAGCGGAAAAACAAATCCGGTTATTGCCTGGAAAGATGGTTCAGATCTGAAACTAAAATTCCTGAATGCAGATACGGAAACTGTGATAGGGAAAGGCAGCTATATTGAAACTGCTGAAATGCCGGATAAAAAAACGCTTTGTGTCTGGGAAGATGAAAACAAGATCCATTTCATGAAAATATAGCAGTAAAAACTTAACAGGTCTAAACTATTCTTTGGTAGTGAAATAGTCCACCTTATTATCAAACGAAGCTGCCCCTCAGTAAAGAGGCAGCTTCGTTTTTATACATGCATCACCAAGACTAAGATCCGGCCATAGATACAGTATAAGATTTACCTCATTCTGGTTAGGATTGCCTTCATTTCTGCTATTTCTTTTTCCTGAGATTCTATGATCTGCTCCGTTAGCCTCTTCACTTCAGGGTCTTTTATGTTTGCGTCCTGGCTTACCAGAATGGCTGAGGAGTGATGCGGGATCATGGATTTAGAAACCGTTTATCATCCACGAAGGCCTGTTTCCTCAGCATGAACAGTGAGCCGGCAAAAGCTACTACACCAACAGCTACAATGATACTGTTCAGCTTCTTAATTTGTATACATTCCCGACATAAACCCTAACATAACAAGGGCCATAGGCGCCACCATCAATAGGGCCATGTACAGTCTGTTCTGGTTCAGGTACACATGATCAAACTTATCGGCATTTAAATACATTACCCCGTACATGATCACAAACGATATGCCTAGCATCAACAAAAACTTCATATAATTTCCCTTTTCCATTTTTTTAACTGTTAAAGTATAATTGTTCGCCTATAAGTCTTTTCAAGTAAGCAACGTTGCTTCTTGTTCAGGTATACCCATATGGCTATACTCAGGTTCATCTATAAATTCATAAAGCCACTCCAACAGCTGCTGGAGTGGCTTTATGAATAAAAGATACTTCTTGGCTACACCTACATAGCAATGGGTACTGTTACTTTCAACTTGTCCCAGCTTATGTTAATGGCTCCTTTGCTATCAGCCTCTGACACGATCTGGTAACGAAGTCGCTCCTGTAGCTGCGCTGCTGCTTCAGGTTTTACGGTAACGCGCAATATGTCTTCCTTCTCCGTGTAATTGTCGGTCAGGTGCTGCTCCCAGTTCTTGTTGATGATGATAGTCCACTCCTCCTTTCCAGGAATGGTGAACAAGGCATACTTGCCTGCTGGCAGTAGCTTTTCTCCTATGGTGATGTCTTTATCCGTTGTCAGGCTGGTGGCTGAGTGCGCTCCTGTCACCCATACCTGGTCGTAAGCTACCAGGCCGCCCCAGATGTTGCGTCCGCGCACGGCTGGTGAATGGTAATTGATGGTCAGGTGCGCATTGCCTACCATACCATGGGCTTCTGCTTTCAGACTGCCTTTTAATGTATCAGGTTCCGGTTGATCCTGTATAATGACAGCGCCTTCGCTCATTTTAGGGGTATGATTGGCGTGCTGTGTTGCTTCTGCTGGTACTTCCAGTTCTTTAGCTGCCTGGTTGCAATAGGACAGGGAGGCGCATAATATAAGAGCAAAAAAGCTGTTTGTAATTTTGGGGTTCATGGTATAAGGGTTGCAGTATGGGTATTACACCGGCTTTGACAAGGTAAGCAATACCTATTGTTCGATGTAAGTGAAGGCTAAAGCTACAAATTTTATACTCCGGATGAAACGGCATTTAAATAAAGAGCCCGGCTGACGTTTCCAGCAGCCGGGCTTTTAAATATCCAGTCAGATCAGGCTGACTTACTACATGTTATGGTGCTTGGTCGGTATACCGTGCTCATTCAAGAATGCAGCTAGCTCCATTATTTCCTGCGCTTGCTCTTCAATGATCATTTCAGCCTCCTCCAAGGCCATTTCATCATTCCCCCACTTCAATTCTGTGTTTGACATGGCAAGCGCTCCTTCGTGATGGCAGATCATCAGCTGCGCAAAATCAACATCCGGATCAGGCGTGTCCTTTACAGAACGCATGCAGTGCATCATAGCCATCATGTCCTCTCGCATCTCCATCATAAACATCTTGCACTCCTCCTTCGATAGTGGTTCCGCCCCTGGATGCGAGGCCAGAAATGCTTCAAGACGTGCTTTGCTTTCCATGTTGCCTATCTTCGTTTTCTCGGCCAGTTCCAATGCTTCCGGCTCATGCCCATACTGCAGTTCCAGGTCGGCCATTTTAATTCCCATTTCGTGGTGCATGATCATCATGTTGGCAAAATCGATGTCGGGGTCGCAAGTCATCTCCATCTGGTTCATCATCTTCATCATGGAGTTGATGATCTGCTGCATTTCCTTGTCAAATGCTTTATCGTCCTCCCAGTATGGACCTTTCGCAGCTTGCTCTGCGCTGGCACTTAACGGGCTAACAACATCCTGGTCTTTTTCGCAGCTGCTGAACACGAAGACAGCAACTACCATAAGAGCAAAGCTTCTGATACTGATAAAATGTGTTTTCATAGATAATAGATTAAGTAGTTAATAAATTACATAAAAATTTACTTATTAAGCCCTATCTTATTGCAGCGACAACTTTCGCTGAACAAGCGTGCTATAGTAAAAATACCCTGACCACTCCTATAAGGTATAGGGGCAATCAGGGTAAAATTATCTGAAGTATACACTTCAACATGGTAAAGATGACTACGCCTGCTGGCAAGCCTGCTCGCAACGACGGCAAGCCTCAGCGCACATACGGCAGTGCTCCATGTGCGAATGCTTCTCACACTCTGCACCGCACTCTCGGCATACTCGGGCGCACAGGTCCAGCACGTCTCGCTTCATAGTCGAGTCACGGGATACATAATCCAGCGCCATCTTACAAATAGCGGCACAGTCCAAGTCAAGGCGGATGCAGCGCTCCATCATTTTTACATCGTCTTCCTGCAGACAGGAGACAGCGCAGTAGTTACAGGCTGCGGCACATTCTGCCAACACAGCAACTAGTTCTCTATTCATTGTTATGTTCATAGTTTGTTTTGTTTGGTTATAAGTCTTTAGTTATACCCATCCCTTACCGGGATGGTTTTATACATTCCCAGCTGATTTTTATATAGTCATGAATGCACCCTGTTGATTGCCTGAGTAATATAGTGCTTTAATAATTATATTTATCGGGTATATTTGCAGGAATATAGAGACACATCCGGTGCAGTTAGTGTTTCACGGTTAGGTCCTCCTCATGAAAAAAGGGCAACTCCCTTGGTTGTATTTCTCGTTGTATTATCCCCTTCCGAAAGCTTTCCTACTTCTTATCAATTTTACGTCTTATAGTACATGACATGGCACTTGATTAAGTGAAGGGCAAATAGTATTCATCGTTTTACAGCTTATAACATTTTATAAACGACCGTTTGTAAAAGGTTATAACTATCTTTGCCCCCGAGTTTCACCTATATAATAAGGAGTAGCTAAGATGAAGTACGTGGCCTACTACCGGGTCTCCACCAAGAAGCAAGGCCAGAGCGGGCTGGGCCTGGAGTCACAGCGCGAGATGGTGAAGGGTTTCCTCAAGCCAGACGATGTGCTGCTTGCCGAGCACATTGAGGTGGAGAGCGGCAAGCGCAACGACCGACCAGAGCTGGAGGCGGCCATCGCCCTGGCCAAGCGGGAGCAGGCCCAGCTGCTGATTGCCAAACTGGATCGCCTCAGTCGAAATGCCGGGTTTATCTTTAAGCTGCGTGACAGCCACGTGGATTTTCTGGCCGTGGACATGCCCGATGCCAATACCCTGACCATCGGCATCTTCGCCGTATTGGCCCAGCATGAGCGGGAGTTAATCAGCTCCAGGACCAGAGCCGCGCTCCAGCAAAAGAAGCTACAGGGCTTTGCCCTGGGTACGCCTGAGAACCTGACCCAGGGAGCCAGGACGAAAGGGCTCCAGATACGGCAGGAGAACGCAGCTTCACACAAAGCCAACCGACAGGCCACGGAACTGATCCAGATGTATCGGGAAAAGGATATGACCTATCAGCAAATTGCTGACCGGCTCAACAGCCATGGCTTCACCACTCGCAAGGGGAAGAAATTCTTTGCCATCACCGTTCAGCGGCTGCACATCCGACAAGGGCTGCTTCAAACGGATGCCCTCACCAGCGTAGTTTAGGCTTACTATTTTTATATTGAAAGTGCTTCATCTTTTGTATCTTATGTGGCATAAGAGTTATCACCCTATACTCCTCCTATGCAACATGTACATATTTTTCTGGATGAATTCGGAAACGCCAGCCTAAACCTGGATAAAGCCGGTACCTTCTCCCATTTTGTGCTGACAGCTGTTCTCCTGGATGAGACGAAGCTGGAGCAGGCCCGGCTGCTAAGGGATACGATCAGCCAACGCTTCTTCCAAGGCCAACCAATCAAGTCCAGCCGTATCCCCAATGATGAGAAGGGCTTCCGGAAAAGATTGGAGGTATTAAGGGAGCTGCGCCAGTTGGACTTCGTGGTGCTGGGGATGGTCATCAACAAGAGCAAGCTGGAGGGAGCAGGTTTTGATTATAATGATGTATTCTATAAATACTTCAACAGAATCTTTCTCAAGCAGTTTCCCAAAAACTTCACTGCTTTCTCGATTCATGCCGATCAGCTTGGCTGGCCAGAGTTTCGGCGCAGCCTGCACCATTACATTGAAACTAAGGTTATCCAGCGGGATCTGTTTACGCCGGAGCGCTCTTACCGCCTGGTGGAGGATAAGGCAGAGGAGCCCCTGGTGCAGCTGGCAGATTTTCTTTCTGGCTGCTTGGGCAAGATTTACTGCACCAGTCACAGCCACGAAAAGGCATCCGCCCTGTTCGATCTGCTGCACGACCGTACGTTCATTGATTTTTTCCCTTTTGAAAGAACAGGCTATCTCCTCTCCCCTACCCCCGAAGACCGGCAGAAGAACCACCTTATACGAAGAATAGCCTCGGAGTCCGCACAAGAGGCACTCTCTGGCAGAAACAGCCTTTCGGAGGAGGCGCTTGCCGTGTTGCAGTACCTGTACCTGATGTTCCGAACCGCTCCTGACCGCCTCATCGAGAAACGGGAAATCATCGAAAAGATGAAAAGGAGATTTCCGGCCTTTTCGGAGCAGCAGCTGCGGGTTTGTGTCCAACACCTGCGCGACAACGGGGTGCTAATCGCAAGTATCCAAGGTAAGTCAGGCTATAAGCTCCCTGACGGCGTGGAAGATATTGCTGGCTTCTATAACCGTTACCTCAACAGCATTGTTCCGATGCTTAACCGCATCAATATCTGTAACCGAAAGTTGATGGTGAATAGTGTGCAAGAGGTGGATCTGCTTCAATCAAACTCTGCTTATTCGCTTTTGCATGAGTTGATCAAAACACTGGATAAGGAGAAGCATGCTTCTTTAATGGAGGCTCAGCGAAGTCTTTCGTTTAGATAAGGCTCATATAATATAATTACTTATGTTCAGTGACTATCATCCAGATTAGAGACTAACCACATAATTAACATTTAATACGTAATGAATAATAATTATTATGTATTAGGTATTAAATGTTAACTCTTATATTATAAGTATTGTTTATTTATGTTATTCAGATACTTGACTATAATGTATAATGCCAGTGGCCTAATAATAGCTTAAGATTTATTGGTGCAATGATTTCCTCCTGTTGTGAGGAAGACTTTCTTCGCCTTATTTCTGGAAGCTGTGGGGTTTGACAAAGAGGCTTAGCTATCAAGTCTGACTGCCTTTTAATAACTGTATCAAGCAATTTTATTAGTATGAACTCAATAAACGCTATTTTAAAGTTAGTCTAGCGGACCCACAGAACATTGATCAACTCTTTGGTATGTGATTTTATAGTTCCTTGAGAATAGAAATGTCTCCGTATAGTATCTTGGCAAAACCGCAAGGGCTCTACCATGAAGTGGTAGATTCTGTTGCTTTGAAATAAGGGACACACTAACGATCATAAACCTCCCTTGGAAAATATTTCTTACTTCCCTTGCACTGTGATGCTGCTGTTCACAGCCTCCCACCTCAGCACGTGCCAAGCGGAATCGAAGTCTTCATCGCTTATAGTTAATGATGAACTGTAACTTCCATTAAATGGCCCTCTGATGAACAGCTGCTCTTTTGCAAGGTACTCCCCTTCTTTCCAGATAGCCTCTACGTCATTTATCCATACCAGCCACTTGACATGCTGTCCATCTTTGGGTAAGGTACTTTTGTCTAGCGCTATCTCTGGCATATCCCGTATCACAGAACTTTGGTGCCACAATACGGGCAATAGCTATGTATAAAAATGGCTTTCTGATGTCGTTCCAACTCCTCAAGCTGAACGTGCAACTCTGAGAATGTCACCGCCTTGACTTCTTGGCCCCTCTCGTTCTCACATATGAGAAGTTCCGTTGGCACTGTCACCCCCACAACATTCTTGCCCTTCATAATAAGTTCCTGCTCTACCTGCTCTTTGATTTCCCTAATGCAATTACAGTTCATGGCATCACTGTTAGATTTAACAACAGAATATACCGCTACCTTTGACTTGCAGCAACTTTTTTACATAACCATAGGGCCTCTTTTGATGAACCGCTTCTTGCCATAGATGACTTCGGATCTAGATATGTTGGTGATTAACAGTCTTGTGGTAATATAGGAGTTGGAAACAGAAGCGGAAGCAAAGCTTGTTTTTATTTGTAAATGTAACGATATATTGTTACATTTGATAAGCCTATTTCGTATACCAATACAGACATTACCTTGAGTTAGCATGAACAGAGTAAAAGGCATTTTACAGAACGGGACCACGATCATACTGGAAAACTATGACCAGAGCAACGTGGACGATATGTACTTCATCAAAGCCATAGAAGCCACGAACCGGCGCAATCACAGAACTATAGCTGAGTACTTCAACGGACTGATCAGAAGCCTGGAGACAGTGCAGCAGGATGTCAGGGAGCAGAAAGTGCAGCAGCTTTTATCTCAGTACAGAGACAGGCCTGTGGTATCGGAAAAGGTTCGCCAGGAACGGAGGGAGCAACTCGGGCAAACAAACCACATCGCTGCCTGCGAGGGCTACGAGGAGGAGGAGCTCAACAAGGTGCTGGATGAGCTGTATATCAACGGGCAAATCACGCCTGAAGAGATGAATGAGGTATTCAACTTAAAGTATCTGTAATGAACGACAGGTACTGCTATCCCGGCACTAGTGTGCTGATCAATCATTTTGACATAAGGGACGCAGCTAAGTTAAGCAAATTAGAGCTTACTCACTGGAGGCATAATGTGTTGGCTTTGCCTGGTAAATTAGCCAATCAACTAAAGTTTAATTTAGCGCTTTGGCAGCTGATCCACAAGGAAACCTTTGGCACCGTCTATCCCTGGGCAGGGGAGCTCCGGAGTGTAATGATCTCCAAAGGCAATGCTGTACATGCCGCGCCACGTATGATTGAGCCCTATGCCAACCACTTACTCCAGGAGCTGAAGGCAGCGGGGTATTTAAAGGGACTGGATAGGGAGCAGTTCCTATTGAAGGGATCTTATTTTTTTGAGGAACTGAATGCCATTCACCCCTTCCGCGAGGGAAACACCAGAACACTAAAGGTTTTCTTTTCCCTTTTGTCCCGACAGGCGGGGTATGAAATAGACTGGCGCAAGGTTTCGGAACAGCAGTACCAACTGGCAGAGCAGGCATCTTTTGCTGCAGGAAACAAAGGGCCCTCCCCTTTTTACCCGCTTTTTAAGGAGGCCCTTGAACCTGTTGAGTTATCAAATAAGCAATCTATCAGGTTCAAACTATGAGTGAGAACAACCAAGGCGAGACATGCGCAGCGTGTGACCCTAAGACCCACATCAGCGCAGAGGTGAAGGCTATGTTTAAGGAGACAAACCTTACCTGGGAGAAGTTGGCAGAGCTGGATGAAGGCATTGGCCGTGGGAAGGGGAGCTATAGGCAAACCTTTTTGGCAAGGCTTATCAAAGCCCAGGAAACGCTGCAGAAGGTCGGGTACAGCATCCGGATCGAGAAAGGTTAGTCCTGTAAAGATTTATATTTTGTACATTGTTAACTTTGAAAAAAATTTAACTTACCCAAAGATTTTTACCAACCCGTTCCTTATAAGGACGAGGAAGGACTGTACTAGTGGCTGAGTTGCCAATCCGTACCTGTTTTTAGTAACTTATGCAACACGAGAACAAACCCTCTGAGGTACTTTTAAGCGATCCTACCTACTTCCTGAGTAGGATTGACAGGAGCGTAGCCGATAACATCAGAGACATTGAGAAGTCCTTTGATGAAGATGCCGGTATTGTGAAAGATTTCATCGTCTTCATTTCGAGGAAAATGAAAAAGGACCTTTTCGGTTTCACGAGGTTCACGCTTTCAGAGTTCTGCAAAGAGACTGGCCGTAACAAGCAGACTTTGTGTGAGGTGCACCCCAAGTTCAAAAATAACCCCAAAGCGGAAGTGCCGGAATATTTCGGTCACAGGTTTGAGACAACCTTTGACTATGCCTTGTTCCACATGCTGAGCAATAACATCATCTTCTCTCGTTCCTACGAGTATAAGCATCAGGATAAGGTGATAGAGCTGAAGAACTTTGCCATTCTCAAGGATATTAAGGTTAGCATCGACAGACATACCAACACCATCAAGATTTACGATGTCCGAATATCGGATGAGCTTATGGAAGGGTTTTTCCGCAGGTACTATACCATCGACACCAACGGCTATAAGCATGTAGGAAAAGGGCGTGGCGGCGACGGGCGCAAGAGCCTGTACATTTTCCTTTACAAGACGCGTCACCAGCTGCTTAGCTCAGGTAAACGCATCACGAAGTTGCCTATAGATCTGTTGGCCTCGGTTGCCCATATTGAGTCAGAGGAACCTCGGTTCAAGAAAAAAAGTGTGAAGAGGGTACTGGACTACATTCGGGAAAAAGGAAAACTGCCTTTTGACTATACTTTTGTCCAAGGGGACCCGACTAAAAAGTACCAGGAGCTCTATTGGGTTAGTTTGGACTTCTCCGTATATCACGAGGTTATGGAGGCGAAGGAGGATCACAACTTTTACATTGCCTTGCTGGAGCGCATGCGGGATCTTTTCCACCATACATATGGGAACCATGTCCAAATCACTGGAGAGAAAGATACTTTTCAGCGTTGGCTTACTAACTCGGACGCGGACCTGACGCACAAAGCAAATGAGCTTTGCAAAGCATATTTTAAGGTGCACAACAAGGATATCACACTGGCAATGGCGAAAAAGCTTATTCGGGGAGGTCTATTCTCCGACGATAATTAAAAAGCTATTCAAGTATTGTCACACAGGGCATAACTAAAGTCTATATGGAAACTCCCTACATTGCCCTTGGAAGGACTTTAAGCAAGTGTTCTAGCCTATTATTCAAGTATTGCCACACATACGAGACATAAAGAGCCAATCTAATATATGGATGAGATATGACTTTTGCAAAATACAAACTTGGAGAAGATGTAGAAGTAAGCGGTACGCTCACAGGATTAGGTGACCAAAGAGGCAGCGTTATCGATATAGTGTATGACAAGCTGAGCAGTCAATTCTTCTATAACGTGCAATGTGGAGAGAATCGGCATTATGCACAGGAACGATTTGTCTCTACTGTACAGAAACTTAACGAAGGCACTTGAATAATGATGATAGAAATTCCTAGCGAATGTCTCCAGCATGCCACAGGCGTTCTTTCTGAGGATATCTGGACAGGTTGCGTTACTGCAAGCCATACGAAGCGGCGGGTTTAATGTATCGAATCGATCTTTTACCTTATGGATGCCTTCTTGAGCCAAGAGGATATTTACTATTCAAGTATTGCCTCACTCTGTCAGAGTCGTTCATGTATTGCCTCAGTAGCCGGAACCGTTCAAGTATTGCCACAATCCATTCAAGTATTGTCTCAAGTCGTTCAAGTATCGCCACAAACTCGCTATTTCCCTCAATAATAGCTGTTTTACCTACTCAAGTATTGCCTCAAGGCATTCAAGTATTGCCACGCTTCTACAAGGCTGTTCAAGTATTGCCTCAGTAGTAGTAGGTCATTCAAGTATTGTCACACCCATAATGCAGCCCATTGGCTCTATTCCGTACAGCCGTTCAAGTATTGCCACTAAATATATATACTTCTATATACTTCCTTATAAATAGTAATTTGAAATGTCGGAGGGGTTCGTGAACAATAAAGATTTAACAAAAGGGAAGAGAAAGAGACTTGCGCTGCGAAAATTACACAACTTCTTCACAAAAACAGCTAAAATATGTTCAGTGCTTTAATGACTAGCTATGAAGCCTAAAGATTCCTACACAGGGCCGGGAAAAATAAGATAAAAGCATAAAAATTATACATACATAATGTAACTTAATATATACATAACGTATATATTAATATATCTTTCATGTCAATGCTTTTAAATTTTGTGTGTATGGAACAGACTTCAACAACCGTCAGCCAGATTGCAGAGGTAAAGCTCAGCTACCATCCCCAGGTGAAGGCCTCCGAGCGCCCGCAGATAACGAGTTCTAAAGACAGTTACACTTTCTTCCTACAGCTGTGGGATGAGGGCAGCATACAGTTCCGCGAGCAATTTAAGGTTATGTTATTAAGCAGGGCAAACAAAGTGCTGGGAATATTTGAGGTTTCTACCGGTGGCGTGGCCGGTACGGTGGCAGATCCCAAACTTATCTTTGTCGCTGCGCTCAAAGCCAATGCCAGTGGGATCGTTTTAGCCCATAATCACCCATCGGGCAACTTAAAGCCTAGCAGTGCAGATATTAGCCTTACTAAAAAGGTGAAGGAGGGCGGTAACTTACTTGATATTGCTGTTCTGGATCACATCATCCTTACTAATGAGGGCTATTATTCTTTTGCAGACGAGGGACTTTTATAAAAGTCCCTTACTCCTTCAAATCTCGGCTGTTAAACCAATTGTAGCGGCCCGCCTGACGGCGGGTTTTCCTTTTTTCTTTCTGTAGTAATGCCTGTTATACAATAGCACACAAGCAATTTAGCGCTAACATAAGGGGAAATAAAAACTCTATTTTGTGGATAAATTTTATATACTAAATGTAACTAATAAAATACATAACGTATATATTAATA
>NZ_JBHTLD010000019.1:0-34264 GCF_042678745.1 Pontibacter rugosus
CTCTCTGGTACCAAACCAGAGAGGGCGTTTATATTTATACTTACAAATTTATACTTATTCCGCAGAGCTTACTTCGGCTGTGCGTTCAATTTTCTTCACAAGGCCTTGCAGTACTTTACCCGGGCCACACTCAACAAAATGTGTGGCTCCATCAGTTACCATCTGCTGCACCGATTGCGTCCAGCGTACCGGAGCGGTTAACTGGTGTATCAGGTTTTGCTTGATTTCTGCTGGATCAGTGTGCGGCAAGGCATCTACGTTCTGATAGATGGGGCAAATACCCTGGCTGAAGGTTGTTTCTTCTATCGCTTTTGCTAGCTCTACTTCCGCAGGCTTCATCAGCGGGGAGTGAAAGGCACCGCCAACAGGTAGCGGCAAAGCACGTTTTGCACCTGCTTCCTTCATTTTCTCGCAGGCTATTTCAATGCCTCTGTTAGAGCCTGAAATTACCAATTGGCCGGGGCAGTTATAGTTAGCAGCCACAACCACTTCGCCTTCCACAGCGGCACATACTTCTTCTACTTTCTCATCAGCCAAGCCAAGTATGGCAGCCATACCAGAAGGGCTAGCCTCGCAGGCAGCCTGCATTGCTAGTGCCCGTTTAGAAACCAGGCGCAAAGCATCTTCAAAGCTTAACACCTTGCTTGCCACTAGAGCCGAGAACTCACCAAGCGAATGGCCTGCCACCATTTCTGGCGCAAAGTCTTTGGCAACTACAGCCTGCGCCACAGAATGCAAAAAGATGGCTGGTTGCGTTACTTTTGTCTGCTTCAGTTCCTCGTCGGTACCATGGAACATGATGTTGGTAATATTAAAGCCAAGGATTTCATTCGCCTTGTCAAACAGCTGCTTTGCCTCTTCGTGCTGCTCATATAGGTCTTTGCCCATCCCTACAAACTGTGACCCTTGCCCAGGGAAAACGTATGCCTTCATCAATTATATGTTTATCGTTATTCTTTCTCTTTCAAAGCTGCCTGTTCAAAGTCCTTAGCTCGGTTAAGTAAAATACGATAGCACACACGTACTTGCATATTTCTACTTAGGCACAAATTTACAGACATTGGTTAAGCTACAAACCTTGCCCTTTGTGCCGGGCTTGGCAGCATGCAGCTCTCCGTGCGACCAGCAATTCTGTAGCGGTTTTTAGCTACAAGGCGGTACACAAAATCGCGGAAAGATAACGGAATAATGCGAAAAACAGAAAGTAAGGATAACGGAAAATCAAGATAACCGGCAATACGCAGCGCTGCTTCAGACTCTGCATAAAGCTTGCCCTTGTCAAAAAACAAGATAGAATCCGGCATAATTTCCGGCAGTTGTTGCGTAGGCACCAGGGCTTCCAGTGCACCAGACTGCAAGGCTGCAAAGTATAAGTTTTGCTGCTTGTTATGCTTCAGCACGATTTGAACACTTCCTTGGCAAAAGCCACAGGTGCCATCATAAAAAACAATGGCTTTCCCCTTTAGCTGCTCTATCTCTTTGGATGTCATTATCTTACAATTTCAACCCAACCTTTATACTTGGCTCGGGCTTTTGATGGATCTAGTGTAAAGAATTCTACTTCAGCCTCATAGTAGTAAGTGCCGTCTGATAAACGGTTGCCATCTTTGTCTGTGCCCGGCCAGTTGATGCCAGTATCGTTGCCTTCATACACCTGCACACCCCATCGGTTAAATACTTTGAACTTCATGCTTCGGATAAAGGCACTGCTTTTTGGCCTGAACACGTCGTTTAAGTTATCGCCATTTGGGGTTATTATGTTTGGCAGCATAAAGGCGATACAGTTGTCTTTGCAGACTTCGTTACTAAACACACTCTCTCTTCCGTTTATATCAGTAGCTGTTACTACATAGCATCCTGCAAAAGATTGTAAGCCTGTATGTGTATACGTGGTAGCCGAGGTTGTGTCTAGCCTTGTAAACTCACCATCCAGCGTAGGCTTAAAGTATAACGTATAGTAGTCTATCTCATCTGTACAATCAGGAGAAATGTCCGGCACCCATGTAAGCACGTTCTGGTAAGGCGGTTCAGTTGGGTTCTGGTTAAACTGTTCACAATCCAGCAGATCTATACTTAACGTAGGCGGGCATATCAGTTTTGGCATGGTAACGCATACACGCTGGCTATTGTTCAGGAGTGGGTTAGGCAGATTTTCAATACTGTAGCTTCCTCTTGTCTGCACATAATAGCAGTAGTCTTCCCCACGCAATAATTCCTGCCCTCCAAAAGTACCTCTGTCAGTATAAGAGCCGCTGTTGCCGGTTACTGTTACACTATCTATCAGTACAAAGTCATTCCCAACACGCCGGTAGATGTGATGGTTATAGGTACTATTATTCCAAGGCACATCGTAAGTCCAGTTCAACTGAAACTCTTTTGCATCGCTATCAGATGCTGTTACAGTTAAATATACGCTGGATGCCTCCGTATCCTCCCGAAGTGAGGTAGGCGCGTCTCCCGGAGTAGGCGCTTGATAAAACTCCAGTTTGTAGCGATAAGCGTTATCTACAGTATTTAGGCCAGTATCAACAAAAGACAGATCATTCATATCTTGTGTTCTCTTCACCTCGGTATAGCCATCCCCTGGCCCCATACCTACTTTGCGGTATAGGCGATACTCAAGTGGAGGTGTTAAATTCTCCACTTCCATTGGCTCTGTCCACTTTACAGTAATTTTCCCGTTGGTTTGGTCCGTTTCGTCTACCGTTACATTAGTTAAGTATGGGATGTCCTGGTCTATTACCACACAAGATTCATTGGAGGCAAGGCTTTCACCAAAACCAGAGGCAGGGAAAGTTGCATAGATAATGTAGCAGTACGTAACTCCTGCTTCAAGCCCTGCACCACCGTTATCATCGAAGAAAGTCACTTCTCCGGCATCTACCTCTCCTATCATGACATAGCCTGTAGAGGCAGGCACCCCGGTCTGGCAATTATCCGGTACGTAATTACTTGGTCCTTCGCGGCGGTAAATACGGATTTTACTAGCGTTAGGGCAAGTGTACTGATCCCAGGTTAAAGTAACAGAACTATTGGAAATTTGAGGCTCGTTCAGCACCGGAGGTGGCCCAACTACTCGAATGTTCCATGCCTGCACATCAGCCAAGCGTTCCGTCGCTGTAGATCTAACATCTTCTGCGCGAAAAATAACTTGGTGTGGACGATCCTGTATGTCTTCACAAGTGGTAGGCCAGGTAAATGTACCTGTAGTCAAGCCGGGTGACTGCACAATGTTGGTCAGGGTGCCCGGGTTTACCAACCTGGCTGGAGGCACAATACCCCCACCGGCAATTGTTAAATTAATGATATCATTATCAGGATCTGTAGCTCTTACTAAACCGCGGAAGACAGTACCAGCCACGACACAAGTATCTTTAGGCTCCAGAATTGGGGGCTTGTTGTCAGATTTCTCTACTTGTATTCTCATATCTCGAATCACCTCTCCAATTTTAGAATACTGCCCATTTGGTCCCCGACGCCATTCTTCAACAACATAGGCAATGTTGTAGGATCCGACTTCGCACGGTGAATTCCATTCCAACTGGCCCGTATAAGGATCTAAGGTAAAATAAGAAGAAGCGCTTCCATCTGATGTTGGGCATTGAAAAGTATTGGAGGGTAGCGTATAACCTGGTACTGTAGTGATTGTGTTTCTGGGCTGCTGTAAGTATTGCGGTGCAATAAGTCTAAAAACAAGACTATCACCATCAGCATCATAAGCACCAGGGTTATGAGTAAAACGCTGGCCTATCACTGCATCATCTATTGGCTGCACCGTTAATACAGGTGTGCTATTGAGAGAAGTTCTTAAAGAGTTTATGCTTATTGTAGTTGCTATAAAAAAGGAAAACTGTTGAGACGGAGCTGCCAGATTTAGTATGCCGTTGTCTCTATTCTCTCCTATCCAATAAGTTGTATACTGTCCATCAGATGGATAAGTATACTCCCACTCAAAGATCTCCTGATCTGTCTCGCTATTAACCTGTATTTCACTCTTACGATCTACGTTGATTACAACTCCAGGAACACCTGGATATATTAAGATTTGCTGATCATCGGCTTGAGCATTATGAACAGTATAAATAGTCATTCTGAAAAAGAAGCGGCGGGGGTTGGGATTAGCAGTAGTATCCTTCTTAGCAATGATATCTCCTGCTTTTAAATGCGTAGCCTGCACTTCAGTATAAGACCCGACCAGCAACATTAACAATACCAACAAAAGACTGCTACGCAGCAGGAAAATTAGGCGTAATCGTTTTGGCATATATCGTAAGGGTTAAGCAATAACAATTAAGTATGTAGTAAACTTAAAAAAAGCTATTTTATTATCAACAAAAAGAGGTATTGCTGGTTTAGATTGTACGGGTTTTAGGTGGTACGCAAGGCAATTTAGATTGATTCAAAATATGATATTAATATTGGTTTATATAACCCCTGCTTGTACCTTTGAGAATTAAAAAAGCTTACTAACTTAACCTATAACTAATACAGATGAATTGGTTTACTAAAACGTTTTCCAGTACAATTGGGCGCAAGATCGTTATGTCGATTACGGGTCTTTTTCTGTGCTCTTTCCTGGTAGTACACCTTATTGGTAACCTGCAGCTCTTTAATGACGATGGTGGGGCAGCCTTTAACCTCTACTCTTATTTCATGGCTAACAACATAGTTATCCGTGTTATGGAAATTGTGCTCGTGCTTGGCTTTGTTTTTCATATTTATGATGCATTTGTTCTTAGCCGCAAAAATAAAACGGCTAGGCCAATTGATTATGCAGAGCAACGCCCACAGGAAAACAGTACCTGGTCATCTCGCAACAT
This sequence comes from Pontibacter rugosus, assembly GCF_042678745.1. Classification (NCBI taxonomy): domain Bacteria; kingdom Pseudomonadati; phylum Bacteroidota; class Cytophagia; order Cytophagales; family Hymenobacteraceae; genus Pontibacter; species Pontibacter rugosus. The sequence continues at coordinate 4,821 of NZ_JBHTLD010000019.1, forward strand.
GGGCCTTTTAGGTACAGTTATTCTCGTATTCCTTATCATTCACCTATGGAACTTCTTCGTGCCTGCCCGTTTTGGAGCCGATGGTGGCCTAGAAGGTATTGTTATTGAGGATGTGGAGTATGAAAACCTTTACCTTAAGGTAATTCAATCTTTCCAGATCTGGTGGTATGTGCTTATCTATGTTATTTCTATGATAGCGCTTGCTTTCCATTTAATTCATGGCTTTCAGAGTGCATTCCAAACGCTTGGCCTTGATCATAAGAAGTATACACCGTTTATTCAGGCTTTTGGATATGCCTTTTCTGTATTAGTGTGCTTAGGCTTTGCGGCCATACCACTATACTTCTTCTTTAAATTCTAACTGTCTATTATTTTACTATGATATTAGATTCTAAAATCCCAGAAGGCCCAGTAGCTGAAAAGTGGGACAACCACAAATTTAATGTGAAGCTGGTTAACCCGGCTAACAAACGTAAATACGATATAATTGTAGTAGGTACTGGCCTTGCCGGTGCTTCTGCTGCTGCTACTTTCGGTGAACTGGGTTATAATGTAAAGGCATTCTGCTTTCAGGATTCTCCTCGCCGTGCTCACTCTATTGCAGCACAAGGTGGTATAAACGCTGCTAAAAACTATCAGAATGATGGTGACTCTGTTTTCCGCCTGTTCTACGATACTGTAAAAGGTGGAGACTACCGCTCTCGTGAAGCAAACGTGTACCGCCTGGCACAAGTATCGGTAAATATTATCGACCAGTGCGTGGCACAAGGTGTACCTTTTGCACGAGATTATGGCGGGTTGCTTGCTAACCGCTCATTTGGTGGAGCGCAGGTATCACGTACGTTCTATGCCCGTGGCCAAACAGGACAGCAGTTGCTTTTAGGTGCTTACTCTGCACTTAACCGCCAAATTGCCTATGGTAAGGTTAAGATGTTCCCTCGTACTGAAATGCTTGATCTTGTTCTTATAGACGGCCAGGCTCGCGGTATTGTGGTACGTAACCTGATAACAGGTAAAATAGAATCTCATAGCGCACACGCAGTTGTGTTAGCAACAGGTGGTTACGGCAACGTATTCTTCCTTTCTACGAATGCGATGGGCTCTAATGCAACAGCAGCCTGGAGAGCACATAAAAAAGGTGCTTTGTTCGCTAATCCTTGCTTTACACAGATTCACCCAACCTGTATTCCAGTATCTGGCAGTTACCAGTCTAAGCTTACGCTAATGTCTGAGTCACTACGTAACGATGGACGTGTGTGGGTGCCTAAAACTATAGAAACTGCTGAAAGATTAAGAAAAGGCGAGATAAAAGTTTCTGATATTGCTGAGGCAGATCGTGATTACTACCTGGAGCGTAAGTATCCTGCCTTCGGTAATCTGGTTCCACGTGATGTGGCTTCCCGTAACGCCAAATTAGTGTGTGATGAAGGTCGTGGTGTAGGTTCTTCTGGCTTGGCTGTTTACCTTGATTTTGCTGATGCTATCAAGCGCGATGGTCAGCCGGCTATAGCTGCCAAGTATGGTAACCTCTTCGAAATGTATGCGAAGATCACGGATGAGAATCCATACGAAAGACCAATGCGCATTTACCCTGCTGTTCACTATACAATGGGTGGCCTTTGGGTAGATTACAACCTGATGACTAATGTACCGGGATTATACGCTGCTGGTGAGTGTAACTTCTCTGATCACGGTGCTAACCGCCTGGGTGCTTCTGCGCTAATGCAAGGTCTTGCTGACGGTTACTTTGTACTTCCGTACACTATCGGTGACTATCTGGCTAAGATGCCTTACGACAAGGTTCCTACAGATCACCCGGCTTTCATTGAAGCAGAACAAGCTGTAATTGCTAAAAACAACCAACTGCTTTCTATCAATGGTACGCGCACAGTTGATGAGTTCCACAAAGAGCTTGGTCTGGTAATGTGGGAGCACTGCGGAATGGCTAGAAATGCTGAAGGTCTTACGTTTGCAAAGCAGGAAATCCGCAGAATACGCGATGAATTCTGGCGTGATGTGAAAGTGACAGGTGTTGGCGAAGAGCTAAACCAGACACTGGAGCGTGCAAACCGGGTAGCTGACTTCCTGGAGCTAGGCGAACTGATGGTAGACGATGCACTAAACAGAAGCGAATCGTGTGGTGGTCACTTCCGCGAGGAATCTCAGACACCAGAAAACGAAGCGTTGCGAGATGACGAAAACTACGCTTATGTGGCGGCCTGGGAGTTTACCGGTGTAGGTAATGAGCCAGTTCTGCACAAAGAAGAGTTGACGTTTGAAAACGTAAAACTGACGCAGCGTAGCTACAAATAATTAAATGGATAATTAAAAATTAGAAATTCAAGATTAGAAATGAAATGCTTCCAAAATTTGTTTTAAAGAAGCGTCAGTTCTAAATAATTTCTAATTCGTAATTTTTAATTTCTAATTGAAAATAAAATGGCTGGTAGTAATCCAAATGCTAAACCAATGGACCTAACACTGAAGGTTTGGCGCCAAAAAAATAGAGATACAGCAGGTCAGTTAGTTACTTATCCAGTAAAAGGGGTGTCTCCGGATATGTCTTTCCTGGAAATGATGGACGTACTGAATGAAGACTTGCAAATAAAAGGTGAAGAGCCTATCGCATTTGACCACGACTGCCGTGAAGGTATCTGTGGTATGTGTAGCTTATTCATCAACGGCCGTGCACATGGTCCGGAGCGTGGCACTACAACCTGCCAGTTGCACATGCGTCACTTCAAAGATGGCGATACCATTACTATTGAGCCTTGGAGAGCTGCAGCTTTCCCCGTTCATAAGGACTTGATAGTAGACCGTTCTGCCTTCGACCGTATACAGCAGGCAGGAGGTTACATATCTGTAAACACAGGTGGTGTGCCAGATGCCAATGAGATTCCTATTCCAAAAACGATTGCTGACAAAGCTTTTGATGCCGCTACCTGCATCCAATGCGGAGCTTGTGTTGCTGCATGTAAGAATGCATCTGCCATGTTGTTTGTAAGTGCCAAAGTATCTCAGCTTGCCTTATTACCACAAGGTAAAACAGAGCGTAAGACACGTGTAGAGAACATGGTTGCCCAAATGGATATCGAAGGCTTTGGATCTTGTACAAACACTGGTGCTTGTGCTGCCGAATGTCCTGTTGGAATCTCGCTTGAGAACATCAACATGCTTAGAAGAGAGTTTATTTCTGCGAAGGCAACTTCTGAAAACTTGTAAGCATTAGATTTTATCCTATATCTATAGGAAAGGCGGGGCAACTAGTGTGCTCCGCCTTTTTTAATTTAAGAAGCTGGTTAGTTAAATCAAGAAAAATAGCTTCTTGTACGCTACTAAACTATAACTAAGAGCCACTAAAGCTGTTAAGGTTATAAATTTTGCAACTTATGATCACATTAATATCAGGTACAAACCGACCTGCCTCCAGATCTAAAGCTATCGTAAATCTTTATGCAGCGATGCTGAAAGAGCGTGGCGTTCCATATCAGGTATTAGATCTTGCCGAACTACCGGATGATTTTATTGTTTCTGCTTTATACAAGAATACCGGGAAAAGCGAGGAGTTTAACAGACTCAGCCATATGATAACTACGACAGATAAATTTGTGTTTGTCGTGCCAGAGTATAATGCTTCGTTTCCTGGAGTTTTAAAAGCTTTTATTGATGGGCTTGCCTACCCATGTACTTTTAAAGATAAGAAAGGAGCTTTGATAGGCTTATCTTCAGGTATGCAGGGCAGCGGCTTGGCGCTAAGCCACCTGACAGATATACTGCATTACTTAGGTATGAATGTAATGCCTCTGAAGCTAAAACTTGCCCATATTGACAAGAACTTTGATGGTAAAGCTATAACAAACCAATTTTACCAGGAGCTACTGGAGCAGCATATAGATGACTTTATTAAGTTCTAAGTCCACAAAAGATACTGCATAAGAGTATTCTTAGTATAAAAAGAGAGGGAGTGGCCATGTGGCCACTCCCTCTCTTTTTATACTATAGAAATAAGGTGAAGCTTAGTCTACATTATCATGCAGGAAGCGGTTATCACCAAGAATCTCATTGTCGTCATTCAGGTTAAAGCGAGAGATATTACGCTCTGAAGAATGAGCTACTCTATCCAGCGCAACGTTGCGACGCAGGTAAGCTGGCGTATCAAGCTTCTCTTTCATCGCTTCAGTTGTGATCTCAGAGCTAAGCATACGAAGGCGCTCACGGCGCTCTTCAGCACGGCGAAGCATTAACTCACGCTCCTCTTCTACTTTGCGTTGTGCTGCCTCTCGCTCTCGTACTAAACGCAACTCTTCTTCCTCACGTTGCGCACTGGCGTTGTTCTGGAAGTTATTGTTGTCATTATAGGTGCTGCCATCCAATGTAAACACTGTACGCTGTGGTTGAGCCTGCTGTGGCTGCTCAACCGGACGACGTGGTGCATTATCAAAACCTTGAGACTGCTGCTGCTGGGGCTGCTGTACCTGAACACTAGGCTGAGGCGTAACAACTGGTGCCGGTGCAACTGGTTTAGAAACAAAGGCTGCAACTTCCTGAGCAGGCTCAGGTTTAGCAGGCTCTACTACTTCAATTTTTTTTTGGCTGTCCAGGTCAAATACTGTTTTCTTCGGCTCAATTATGCTTTCTGCATCGCTTGCGAAACCAGTAGCAATAACAGTAACGCGGATGCTTTCACCCAGTGTACCGTCAATACCATGTCCGAAGATTACTTCTGCTTCCTGACCAGCTTTATCCTGGATATACTCAGTAATTTCAGTTAACTCATCCATTTCAAGCTCAGCCTGCTCACCTGACATGATAGAAAGCAAAATTTTCTGAGCACCGTGAATATCTGTGTTGTTGAGCAATGGAGATGAAAGTGCTTCTTCAGCGGCACGAAGGGCACGCCCTTCACCCTCTGTCGTTGCAGAACCCATCACTGCAGCCCCAGAGTCTTTCATTACAGTTTTAACGTCTTCAAAGTCAACGTTTACTTCAGCCGTTACCGTAATAATTTCAGCAATAGACTTAGCTGCAGTAGTTAATACGTTATCTGCTTTAGCAAAAGCCTCACGTATCGTAAGGTTACCGAACATCTCACGCAGCTTATCATTCAGGATCACCAGAATGGTATCGCAGTTTTCGCTCAAGTCTTTAACTCCGTTCTCGGCAGCAACTTTTTTCTTTTTACCCTCAAAAGCAAAAGGAGCAGTTACGATACCTACTGTCAGAATACCAAGTTCTTTGGCTACCCTGGCAATAACAGGAGCAGCACCTGTACCGGTACCACCACCCATACCTGCAGTAATGAACACCATCTTCGTATCGTTGCTCAGCATCTCACGAATTTCTTCCTTGCTCTCCAAGGCAGCCTGTTTACCTTTTTCAGGGTTTGCTCCTGCTCCTAACCCCTCTGTAAGATTTTCACCTATCTGCAAACGGTTCGGCACACCACTGCTTTGCAGTGCTTGTACGTCTGTATTACAGATAATGAATTCCACATCCTTTATTCCCTGGTTATACATGTGGTTAACGGCGTTACTACCACCGCCCCCCACGCCAATAACCTTTATGATAGACTTGTTGCTGGCTGGCAAGTCAAAAGTGTAAGCTGATGTCATACTAATTTCTCCTGCTCTAATGGGTTAATAACTTTGTTTGTTGTCTATGTCGTCTGATAAAAAGCCTTTCAGCTTTTGCAGCAAGCCCCCGCCGCTACTAGTGGATCCTGAACTCTTCTGCTCTACAGGTTTAGCATAAACCTGCTCTTCCACATTGTTGTAATAATCCACACGCTGATCTAATGGCTGATAACCTGCCAATACAAGACCTACACTTGTAGCGTACATTGGGCTCTTTACAGACTCCACTTTTGAACGACCTAGATGCTCGTTCGGATAACCGATACGCGTATCCATGCCTGTAATATACTCAACTAGTTGCACCAGGTTCTGCAACTGTGCACCTCCCCCTGTAATCACGATACCTCCTGCCAGGCTATTAGCATAACCAGAACGTACAATCTCAGCGTAAACCAGTTCCACAATCTCTTCCATACGGGCCTCAATAATGTAAGCCAGATTTTTCAAAGATATTTCTTTTGGCGTACGGTCACGAAGTCCAGGAATAGAGACAATCTCATTTTCTGAGGCTTCGTCTGCAATGGCTTTGCCGAACTTCACTTTGAGCTGCTCTGCCTGATTCTGCATTACAAGGCAGCCCTGCTTGATATCAGAGGTTATAATGTTTCCTCCAAAAGGTAGAACTGCCGTATGGCGAATGATATTGTCCTTAAAGATAGCCAAATCTGTTGTACCACCACCAATATCTACTAAGGCAACACCTGCTTCTTTCTCCTCATCACTTAAAACAGACATGCTGGAAGCAAGTGGTTCTAGTATAAGCTGGTCTATCTCCAGGCCTGAGCGCGTGATGCACTTGTTAATGTTGTTGATGGCGTTCGACTGTGCCGTTATAATATGGAAGTTCCCTTCCAGGCGTACACCCGACATTCCTACCGGATCCACAATGCCTTCTTCATAATCTACCTTGTACTCCTGCGGCATCACGTGGATGATCTCGCTTCCAGGAGGCGTTACCAGACGGTACATATCATTGGTAAGGCGATTTACATCCTCCACCGTAATTTCATGGTCCGTTACCTGGCGCGTGATGCTCCCGTTGTGCTGCAGGCTCTTGATGTGCTGCCCCGCGATACCCACGTTCACCACACCGATGTTGATTCCTGATTGTTCTTCCGCTTGGCGGATCGCTTTTTTAATGGCTTCGACAGTTTTATCAATATTGCTCACAATACCACGTACCACGCCCTCCGACACGGCTTTGCCCATGCCCAATATCTCTAACTTGCCAAACTCATTTTTACGACCTACAAGTGCGCAAACCTTGGTTGTCCCAATATCCAAGCCTACTACTATTTTGTCGTTCTGCATATCTGTATCTGTTATTCGCAAATAATCTGATCTTCGTATTCCACGTTCACTCTTTTATAGCGGTCCCACCCCATAGTAGGCAGCACTTCCTTATATAAAACAGCTAACTTCTTAAACTTGTCTTCTACTTTCACTGGTTTTCCAAACTCGATAGTATGGTCACCTAACTGCGGCAAAAAAGAAACTTTGCCATTACCATCTATATGCATCTGCACTAGTTGGGCATTCCAGAACTCGTCCTGCTCTATAAACTGCAATAAGTCAAGATAAGACTGACCTAGAGAGTCTTGGAAAAACCCTTTGTCAGATGATCTAATTAGAGCTGACTTTGTTATTGGGATTACACGAGCGGTATATCTATCGGAGAGTGGAAGTATGTTTCCCTCTGCATCGATGTAAACATCTTGATCTGATCGTATAATTCTAGCAATTGGCCTGTTCTGTTTTACACTTACCTGGATATTTCCATCTAATCCTCTGTATACCTCTGCATCTTTCACAAATTTGTGAGATTCAATGCGCTTTTCTAGGTTTTTCAGATCGATGAATTGGTTTGAAAGGCCTTCGAGTTTGCGCTCACCTTCACGTGTTAGCAAGTCCCGAACTTCCTTATCCCCAATAAAGTAATTGTTGTACTCATTATCAATATTTATTGACACTTTTTCACAGGTTTTTTCATTTTGCCGTGAAGATGCAAAACCTGCCAGTGCGCCGATTGTTATTAAACTACAACCTGCAAAAATTAAAGATTTTATTCTACTATTCAAGCCCACCTCCGTTATTTTCTAAGATATTTTTTATAGGCCTTACCAAGGTATCAATATCTCCGGCACCAATTGTCGCTAAAACATCAAAATTAGTGTTTAATCGCAGATTTCCCACTACTTCTTCTTTTCGCATCAATGTTTTTTCTGAGCAGCTAACCTGGTTCAGAATTATGTCAGAAGTAACACCCGGAATTGGTTTTTCACGTGCCGGATAAATGTCCAACAAGATCAACTCATCGGCATTGCTAAGGCTTTCAGCAAACTCCACTGCAAAGTCTCTCGTGCGGCTGAAAAGGTGCGGCTGAAATATCACTCTTATACGCTTATTTGGGTACAGCGCCCGCAGCGAACTCATAAATGCATCAATCTCTTTCGGATGGTGCGCGTAATCGTCAATGTATATTTTTCCGTTGCCTTCAAATACAAACTCGAAGCGGCGCTTTACTCCCGAAAAGGCCTCCACACCTGCTTTTATTTTATCCGCTGATACATCAAGTACCTGCGCTGCAAGTATGGCTGCCAGTGTGTTCTCAGCGTTATGAAACCCTGGAACACCCAGCCTTAAATCCTTTATGTCGCCAAGCGGGCTTTTTATATCAAAATTAAACCAGCGGCCATTAATTGTAAGCTCCTGAATCCGTGCTTCTCCCTGGTTCAGACTATAGGTTACCACCTTCACATCATTCTGAACCTGTGCTGTTAAGCGAGGGTCTACAGATTCATGAATAAACAGGAATCCACCAGGTTTGACCTGGCTTATAAACTTTTGAAAGGTGCGGATCAGTTCTTCCTTGTCTCCGTAAATATCCAGGTGATCCGGATCTGCAGAAGTAACAATGGCTACATCCGGATACAGCGTCAGAAAAGACCGATCATACTCATCTGCCTCTACCACTACTACCTCCCGGTCACCCGTTCCTTTACCTACCAGCAGGTTTGAGTTTAAATTTGTAGCTATCCCTCCCAAAAAAGCGGAGGTATCAACACCTGCATGGTGTAACAGGTGCGCCACTATACTTGATGTAGTTGTTTTACCGTGTGTTCCGGCAACCGCTACGGTGTACGCAGAAGCTGTTATGATACCCAACACTTCTGAGCGCTTCTTGATAGTATAGCTTTGCTCCTTCAGGTAAGCCCACTCTGCATGCTCAGCGGGTATGGCAGGAGTTAGCACTACCAGCGTTTTATCTCTATGCTGGATAACTTCCTGAGGCAAATGCTTCACATCATCCTCATAGTGCACCACTATACCTTCCTGCTCGAGCGCCTCGGTTAAGGCAGTGCGGGTTTTATCATACCCCCACACAGGAAAACCCTTGGCCTTAAACCAACGTGCTATGGCGCTCATACCGATGCCGCCAATGCCCAGGAAATAGATATAGCTGTAGTCTTCCAGTTTCACTTGATTAGCTTAATTAGTTCTTTGACTATATCGGCTGCCGCGTTTGGGCGTGCCATTTTAAGTATATTCTGCTGCAGGCGTTGCTGCTCCTGTTCATCTTTTATCAATAGCAAAGCCGCAGATACTAATTTATCGGCTGCTTCTGCATCGCGCACAAGTATGGCTGCCTGCTGCTGCACAAGCGCCATGGCGTTTTTAGTTTGATGGTCTTCTGCCACATTAGGCGAAGGCACTAAAACGGCTGGCTTACCCGCCAGACAAAGTTCTGAAATAGATAATGCCCCAGCCCTTGATATAACTATGTCAGCAGCAGCATAAGCTAAATCCATGGTTCTGATAAAATCAAAAGCACGAACTCCCTTCTCTTCATACTTGGCTGCAAGTGTTTGTGCCTGCGGGTAAAACGGTTTGCCTGTTTGCCAGATAAGTTGATAACCAGCTTCAGTTATACTTGCCAAACCCTCAGCTATACTTAGGTTGATGGTTCTGGCTCCCAAGCTTCCTCCTATTACAAGTATTGTTTTTTTCTCGGGGCTTAAATTAAAATGGCCGAGTGCCTCTTCTCGCTTACCCTGTAACTGCATGATGTCAGACCGCACAGGGTTACCGGTTAATACCAGTTTATCTGCCGGAAAGAAGGACTCCATGTTTGGGTAAGCCACACATACTTTCTGCACCCGCTTTGCTAGCAGCTTATTGGTGATACCAGCATAAGAATTCTGCTCCTGTATCAGCGCCGGAATCTTACGGGTGGTGGCTGCATACAACAGTGGTCCGCTGGCATAGCCACCAACTCCTACCACGGCATCCGGTTTGAAATCGTTAATAATCTTATGCGAAGCTCGAATGCTTGAAATCACCTTGAGCGGGAAAGACAGATTATCTAATGTGAGGCGGCGCTGAAGCCCGCTTATCCATAGGCCAACAATTTTATAGCCAGCTTCCGGTACACGGGTCATTTCCATGCGCCCCTTGGCACCCACAAAAAGTATCTCTACCTGCGGATTGATCGCACGCAGTTCGTTAGCAATAGCCACCGCCGGGTAAATATGCCCGCCAGTTCCGCCGCCGCTGATAATCACACGATATGATCTTCTGGTATCAGGCATTCACAGGTGTGTTTAAAGGTGCTTTTACAGGAGCTCCAACAGCAGACTGCTCCGCTTCAAGGTCCTGTCGGCTCACGCTAAGTATAATTCCGATAGAAATACCGGTAAAAATCAGTGATGTTCCTCCCATACTTAATAACGGCAAGGGCAAACCAGTAATTGGACCTAGTCCTACGGCAACAGCCATGTTCACCATACCCTGAAGTACTAAGCTGAAACTTAAGCCTGCAGACAAGAGCCCCCCAAAGGCACCGTTGCTTTTGCTAACTGTAACTAAGCCACGGTACAATAGCGCCAGGTATAAAAACAGCACAACGACACCTCCAACCAAACCATATTCTTCTAGTATGATAGCATAGATAAAGTCTGAGTATGGGTGGGGAAGTATATCGCGTTGGTCGCTGTTGCCGGGGCCTTTGCCCACAACTCCTCCTGTGGCAATGGCAATATATGATTGCTCTAGCTGAAACGGCACCTCATTCGGGTCCATGAAATCCTGCACACGGCTAACGGCTGTACCCATACGTTGGCCAAGAGCCAAAGCAGAACCGCCTACTACAACTCCTATCAAAACCACGGTTGCCAGGTATTTGAAAGGTACGCGCCCAATAAACATCAGGAGCATACAGGTAGCGAAAAGCAAAATAGCTGTTGAGGTATTTGTAAGTGCGATTAGCGCGCAAATAAAGACCGTCCAGATAAGCATTGGAACCAGCGTGCTCTTCCAGTTCTCCAGGTACTGCTGTTTCTTCGACAGCATACTTGCCAGGTAAGATATCAGGGCCAGTTTGGCTAAATCCGAAGGCTGGAATGTTTGATTGATTACAGGAATCGTGATCCAACGAGATGCTTCGTTGATATTAGACCCATAGAAAAAGGTAATGATCAACAAAGGTGCTGAAACAATCAGTGCCACTAAGGATAGCCTTGAGTAGTAACGATACGGCACCTTGTGGGCTGCCCACATAAAGGCTAGGCCAACGATAATCAGAAACGTATGCTTGAAAAGAAAATACTCTGTATTCCCTTCCATTTTTTTGTAAGCCAATGTACCAGTGGCAGAGTATACCACTGCCACGCTGATCAGCGAAAACGCGATCACTATCCCCCACAGTACGGAGTCACCTTTCAGGTTCTTCTGTAACCACTCCTTTATCATCCCTTTGGCTTAAGGTGTTAATTTATAATTTATTTTTTCAGCACAATTTTATCTACAGCCTCTTTAAAGCGCTGCCCACGGTGTTCATAGTTGTTAAACAAGTCGAAACTGGCACATGCCGGTGAAAGCAGCACGACATCTCCGGCTTCTGAAAGTGAGCGGCTTAAGCGCACTGCATACTCCATCGATGTTGTTTCGGCTACAATAGGCACCACTCTGCTAAAATTCTCCTGTAGCTTCTTATTATCCTTACCCAGGCATATCAGCACTTTCACTTTATCGCGGGCCAGCTCTACCAGCGAGCTATAATCATTTCCTTTGTCAACACCACCAGCTATCCACACAATCGGCTGCTTTATACCTTCCAGTGCATACCAGACAGCATCCACGTTAGTAGCCTTAGAGTCGTTTATGTAGGTTACTCCCTTTGCTTCCCCGACAGTCTGCAACCTGTGCTCAGCATTCTGAAATGTAGCAAGCGCTTTTTCAATGTCAGCATCTGCCACGCCTACCAGTTTGGCAGCAGCAACGGCGGCCATGGTATTATATTGGTTATGCTTTCCGATTAGTGGTGATTTGGCAACAGCGATGGTTCCTTCGTAGAACTTTTCAACAACATGAACCTGCTCACCTTCAAGATAAACCTTGGCACCCTCAGCTCCATTTAAAGAGAACGGAATGGCTGTACCGCCAAAATTAGAAGAGTCAAAAGCATTGGCTATGTTCTCATCATCTGCGTTAAAGAGAAAGAAGTCGGCACCGGTCATGTTCTGGGCTACGCGCAGTTTAGAGGCTGCATACTTTTCCATGCTATACTCATACCTGTCAAGGTGATCAGGCGTAATGTTGAGCAGAACGGCAATGTGCGCCTTAAACTGGTACATGTTGTCCAGCTGAAAACTGCTCAGCTCAACAACATAGTAATCATATTTATTCTCGATTACCTTTTCAGCCAGGCTTTCGCCAATATTACCAGCAAGACCTACATTCAAGCCGGCACTTTTCAGTAGGTGGTAAGTCAGCAGCGTTGTTGTTGTTTTACCGTTTGTACCCGTGATGCAGATAAACTTGGCATCGGTGTAGCGGCCGGCAAACTCAATTTCTGAAATTATCTGAATCCCTTTTTCAATCGCTTCCTGGATGATCGGAGACTTGTCAGGTATACCAGGGCTTTTGATCAGCTGATCAGCTGAAAGAATGCGATCATGGGAATGCACACCTTCCTCGAAAGGGATAGCAGCAGCTGAAAGCTTTTGCTTATACTGCTCCTTTATCTCTCCTTTATCAGACACAAATACTTCGAGGCCCTTTGCCTTTGCCAGCAAAGCAGCACCTACACCACTTTCTCCTGCTCCAAGTATTGCTAGTTTCATAGTTTATGTGTTTGCTTTCGTTAGGTTCGGATTATCTTAGTTTAAGCGTTGCCAGCGTAAGGATGGCGAGCATGATCCCTACAATCCAGAAACGACCAACAATTTTTGATTCATGGTACCCTAATTTCTGGTAATGGTGATGCAGCGGTGACATCTGAAAAATACGCCGGCCTTCGCCATACTTCTTTCTGGTGTACTTGAAATAACTTACCTGTAGCATTACTGAAAGACTTTCTACCAGGAAAATACCACACAAGATGGGTATAAGGAGTTCTTTACGCACGATGAGGGCAAGCACTGCAATGATACCACCAATAGCCAAACTGCCTGTATCGCCCATGAACACCTGAGCTGGATAGGTGTTATACCACAAGAAGCCAACACAGGCTCCTACAAAAGCAAGACAAAAAATTGCCAGCTCACCGGAGTTAGGAATAAACATGATGTCCAGATAATCAGCAAAAATGGTATTGCCTGATACATAGGTAAAAATAGCCAGCGTAGTACCAATAATAGCTGATGTGCCTGCTGCTAACCCATCTATACCGTCGGTCAGGTTGGCTCCGTTCGATACGGCCGTTATTACCAGGATCACGAATGGGATGTAGAGGTAGCATGACCAGTTTTGAAAAAGCGGTCCTGCAAAAGCAAATAAGTTACAGTAATCTAATTCGTTGTTTTTGCGGAATGGGATGGTTGTGATCATGCTATGCACATCCACAAATTTACTAGATGCATTTACAGCGGAAGTTGAGCCATCGCTGAACATGTACTGGCGCACCACCACATCATCATTAAAGTATAGCGTTAGCCCCACAATCAAGCCTAAACCTACCTGGCCTAAGATTTTAAAGCGACCTGCAAGTCCTTCTTTGTTTTTCTTAAAGACTTTGATATAATCATCCAGGAAACCGATCAGGCCCAGCCAAACGGTTGAAAACAGCATCAGCTGAATGTAAATATTGTCCAGGCGGGCAAAGAGTAAAACAGGTACAAGTATGGCCAAAAGAATGATAAGCCCACCCATGGTAGGGGTGCCTTTCTTCTGCATCTGGCCCTCCAGCCCAAGGTCGCGGATAGATTCTCCTACCTGCTTGCGTTGCAGAACCTTTATAAGCCTGCCGCCAAAAATCATCGCAATAAGCAGCGATACAAGAGTAGCCATACCTGCCCTGAAAGAGATGTATTGAAATACACCTGCTCCGAAGAGATCAAATTCGCGGTCGAGGTATGTAAAGAGGTGGTAAAGCATTTAAAATTGTGATTCGGTTACCTTGGCTAAATTTTGTGTTTTTGTTTTAGGTTTACTTCCCTAGTTGCTGAAACATTTCTCTCAGTACTTTCTTGTCATCGAAGTCATGTTTCACTCCCTTTACCTCCTGATAGGTCTCATGTCCTTTGCCAGCTACTAAAATAATATCGTTTGCTTCGGCTAGCATACAAGCTGTTTTAATGGCCTCCTTACGGTCCAGAACCGATAGCGTTTTCTTAAAATCCAGCGGCTTCACCCCTTTCTGCATATCTTCCAATATGGTCTGTGGCTCCTCAAACCTGGGGTTATCTGAAGTTAGTATGACTTTATCGCTTAACCTGCAAGCAATGTCAGCCATAATCGGGCGCTTGGCAGCATCTCGGTTTCCGCCGCAGCCAACCAGGGTGATTACCTTCTGGTTCGGGTTTCTGATCTGCTGAATTGTATTCAGAACATTCTCCAATGCATCTGGCGTGTGTGCATAATCCACAATACCAGTAATCTGTGCGTCAGAAACCAGGTAATCAAATCGCCCTGCGGCTGAATCAAGGCTTGAAAGTACTGTAAGCGCTTCTACCGGGTCCTCGCCCAATAAAACAGCCACTCCATAAGCGCCAAGTAAATTGTAAGCATTGAAGGCACCAATAAGCTTACACCATATTTCCTGCCCGTCAACTTCCAGGTGCAATCCCTGAATAGTGTTATCTATAATGCGCCCTTTAAAGTCCACCACCTTGCGTAAAGCAAAAAAATGGGTGCTGGCTTTGGTATTTTGTACCATTACAGCTCCTCGTTTATCATCGGCATTCACCAGCGCGAAGGCTTTTTTAGGCAACATATCGAAGAAAGACTTCTTTGCTTTGATATATTCATCAAAACTGCCGTGATAATCCAGGTGATCGTGTGTAATATTTGTAAACACACCGCCTGCAAAAGTGAGACCTGCCACCCGCTGCTGCACCATGGCATGCGAGCTTACTTCCATAAAGCAATGGGTGCATCCGGCTTTCACCATTTGTGCCAGAAGCCGGTTCAGCTCTACTGCATCTGGTGTAGTATGTGTCGAAGGAATCACTTCCTCATTTATCTGATTTTGTACGGTAGAAAGCAAGCCCACATGGTAGCCCAACTCACGAAACAGCTTGTGCAACAGCGTTACCGATGTGGTTTTACCGTTTGTGCCCGTTACTCCCACCAACTCAAGCTTCTTAGACGGGTGCTCGTAAAAAGACGAAGCCATCTGTCCCAATGCTTCAGCAGAATCTGGAACCTGCACATACGTTATCCCTGCTTGCAGTTGCGCTGGCAGCGCTTCACATACCACAGCTACAGCCCTGGCTTCTTCAGCTTTAGAGATAAAGTCATGGCCATCTGCCTGCGCACCTCTCACAGCTACAAACAAAACACCCTCCTCTACTTTTCTGGAATCAAAGGTGATGGCCTGTACCTGCACATCCAGGGAACCCTGGGTGCTAAGCACTTTCACATCTTTTAATATGTTCTGCAGCAGTTGCATCAGCTTAGTGTAATCGTTATCGTTTTCTCTGTGCTTATCTCTGTACCTGCCTCTAACGACTGTACTTTAACACGCTTGCCGGCACCTTGTACTTTCACATTCAGATGCTGGTTTCCCAGGATATATAAAGCATCCCGAAGCGTCATACCTGTTACATCAGGCACAGTGTTTTTCATGACAGGGTTTTCCTGAAAGCCTAGCGAACGGCGCTGTGGTACAACTTTCACCCACTCGTCATCCACGCCAGCTGTGCGGGTACTCACCCCTATATTGTTGCAGATGGTTTTCAGATCATCGAAATTTCCGGCCTGTACTTGCGGCATGCTTTCCCTGTTAGGCGCTACACGCTCATGCATAGGTCTGTGCATGGCCAGGTCACGGGCATAGGCTTTATCTGCCAGTTCTTTGAAGACTGGAGCAGCTACGTCTCCTCCGTAAACATTCACTCCTCTTGGGCTATCTATAATAACAATGCAGGAGTACTTTGGATTATCAGCAGGAAAATAGCCAGCAAAGGAAGTGGAATACTCACGCACATAGCGACCATTTTTTACTTTGCGGGCAGTACCTGTTTTACCGGCAATTTTGTAATCAGCACTTGATACATTTTTTGCGGTACCATGCTCCACTACGCCTTCCAGCATTGTGCGCAGCTTTTTCAAAGTTGCTTCAGAACAAATCTGATCATTCAGTACACGGGTGGAGAACGACTGCAACACTTCATCCGCCTTGCGTATTTCCTTCACAATAATAGGCTGAATCTTCACGCCATTATTAGCCACCGCATTATAAAAAGCCAGTGTTTGTAAGGGTGAAATCTTTGTCTCATAGCCTATTGCCATAGAGGTAAGGGTAGTGCCATACCAGTTCTTATCCTGAGGGTTTTTCATGTACGGCCTTGCCTCTCCTTCCATCTGGAAACCAAGCGTGCTGTTTAATCCAAACTTGTTAAGGTAATCAACATAGGCTGTTTGGTCGGTGCTGAAGTATTGTTCCATCAGCTTTGCCACTCCGATGTTCGAAGACTTTTCAAACACCTGCTGCACCGTGAGTTTACCGTATCCGTTGATCTTGGCATCCGTCATGAACGTGTTCTTGATGCGGTAGCGCCCATCGCCGGTATCTACTGTATCGGTCAGTTTTACCTCTGGCGAGTGCTCAAATAAAGCCATCATAGAAGCCAGCTTAAACGTAGACCCTGGCTCAGTTCTTCCCTGGTTACCAACGGCATAGTTATAGTCTTCTATGTACCCTCCGGTAGTTTTACCCAGGTTGGCAATAGCTTTCACCTCCCCTGTTTTCACTTCCATCAAAATCACACAGCCATACTCTGCATTGGTCTTTTCAAGTGCTTTATATAGGGCATTTTCAGCTACATCCTGCAAATTAATATCGATGGTAGTTTTGATATCATACCCGTGTTGCGGGTTTACTTCTGTGCCATCGTAGATAGGCTTGCTACCTCCTGCAATACGCTCAAACAATGCCTCGCCATTAGAACCGGAAAGGTTACCGTTAAAGCTAAATTCAAGCCCTGCGCCATTCTTATCTTCATTGATGAAGCCGATGGTGCGTTCTGCTAGTAAACCGAAAGGCTTGAAGCGTTTCTCTACTTTTTCAAAAATAACACCGCCCTTGTTTTTACCCTCCCGGAAGATGGGCCATTTAGCCATCAGCTTCTTATCCTGGTAGTTTATCTGGCGGCTGTTAAGGCGTAGATACCTTCTGTCTGAGTGGCGCGCGTTTTTGATTTTACGACGATAATAATCTTCTGACCGATCGCCATAGAAGCGTGCCAGCAGCATGGCCAGTGAGTCTACACCGTTGTTAAAAACGTCAGCCTTTGCCACTGTCGGGTCAAAGGCTACACGATAAAAAGGCAGTGACGTTGCGAGTATACTTTCGTTGTCGGAGAGAATGTTTCCACGGGTGGCAAGAACCGGCTTGTAAAAAATTCGGCGTTCTTTAGAGATGCTTTTCCATTTCTCACCATCTAAGAATTGAATGCACACTACCTTATAAATAATTGCACACGCAAAAAGGCATACCAACAGGAATGCCACCCTTACCCGAACCAGTATGGATTTTTTAATATTCATCAGCAGACACAATCACTTGAAAGGGTGGTGATGAGCTTTCTTCCAGGCCAAGCGGCGCCACGTTGCGTGCCACCTCAGACTGCTTACTGGCCTCCATGTAATCTGATTTCAAAGTAGAGTAGTCGGCACGCAAGTCCTCTACCTCCACTTTAACCTTGTCTATTTTTCGAATTGTTTTTTCTGCGAAGTGCGTGTTTCCAATGTAAAAAAGCGTTACGCCCGTCAGAAACAGGATGCGCGGCATAAATCGCAGTGGCACCCCTTCTTCAAACAAGGCATCTACATTGGCATATTTTTCCAGCAGCGCAAAAAGACTAAAGCTCCTTTTTTTGGGCTTTGGTTCCTGCACCACTTCTGGCTTCACACGCGCCGCATTACCTTTGGGCGTGTCTGTTTTCTTCATTAGCACATTAGAAGCCATACTCAAAATCTTTAGCTAGTAGTTTGTTTTACTTTCCTCCACTCTGTTCCTTCTTCTCAGCTACCCTTAGTTTGGCACTCCTGGAGCGGCTGTTTTGCAGCAACTCCTGCTCTGTAGGCGTTATCGGTTTGCGATACACAGCCTCCAGCGGCTTTATTTCGTTTCCAAAGAGATCTTTTTCTACCTCTCCGAAGAATTTCCCTTTTCCAATAAAATTCTTCACCAGCCTGTCTTCCAGTGAGTGATAAGATATTACCGAGAGTCTCCCGCCAGGCTTTAACACTTCCACTGCCTGCTCCAGCATCTCTTCCAGCGCCTTCATCTCATCGTTCACCTCTATCCGAAGCGCCTGAAACACCTGAGCCAAGTATTTGTTCTCTTTTCCTTTCGGAGTACAGGAACTGATAGCTTGCTTAAAGTCACTTATCGTCTCAAATGCCTGCCTGTTGCGTTTCTCTACCACCGTCCGAGCCAGCGTCTTTGCGTTTTTCACCTCTCCATAAATACCAAAGATGCGATGCAACTGCTCTTCGGAATAAGTCTCCAGCACCTCACTGGCCGTGATTCCAGCCTCGAAGTCCATGCGCATATCCAAAGGACCGTTAAAACGAGTAGAGAACCCGCGCTCCGGCACATCAAACTGGTGCGACGAAACGCCTAAGTCAGCTAAGATCCCATCCACCTGCTTCACCCCATAGAGGCGCAGGTATTTTTTAAGATCTCTGAAGTTGGCCCGTACAAACTGAAAAGTTGATCCCTTCAGCTTCTCAGACTGCTCTTCCGCATCCCTATCCTGATCGAAACTATAAAGCTTCCCGTCTGTTAGCTCCTGCAGAATGCGCGCTGAATGACCCCCGCCACCAAACGTCACATCCACATATACTCCTCCTGGCTTTATAGCCAGCGCCTCTACCGACTCTTCCAGTAATACTGGGCGATGATATTCCATTATATAGTTGGCTCTTCGGCCGGTTTATCACCCAAAAACTTCTGGGCAAGCTGTGAGAAACTTTGTTGGTCCTTGATCAGGAACTCCTCATAAGAATCAGGGTTCCAAATCTCCACACGGTTACCAAGCCCTACCACAATTGCTTCCTTTTCAAGGTTAGCAAAGCGCCCCATAGACTTAGGCACAATAAAGCGCCCAGCACCATCCAACTCAATCTCAGTATTACCTCTGAAGAAGTTACGCTGAAAATGGCGATACTCTTCGTTGAACTCGTTAAGGCCGGCCACCTTGTCGTAAATCACCTTCCACTCAGCCTTTGGATACAAGACCAGGCAAGGCTCAAAACCCCTCATCAGCACCACATGATTACCAGACGCCTCCGGCAGATTGGCTTTTATCTTTGCAGGTAAAACCAACCTTCCTTTCGGATCGATCTTGCACTCATATTCGCCAGAGAGAAAATTCATAGGCAATTGTGGTTTAGCCCATATAGACTTAGGACTATACAAATGTAGCGATTCAGCAAAACACCACAACCACAATCTACCACTTTTTACCACTTTGTGGATAAATTATGGTAATCCACACCACTTATCCACATTATCCACACTACCCACCCCTGATTATGGGCATAACTTTATTTGCATCCAACGCTATTAATGCTTAAAATACGACCTATAATATTATATATATCTGATTATATGATACTTAACCAAAATATAAGAAACAAATAATATTATGGCTGTTATGTGTGGCAGATGTGGGGGAAAATGGCAGATGTGGGAGAAAGTGGAATGGACTTAGGGAAGGTAGAGCAACATGGCAGAAGATTTCTTATATTTGCAGTGTGAGAAAGGCCAACAAACATATTTTTGTCCTGCTGCTAGCTATGAGCGTTTTGCTAAGCTCTGTAGGTGTTGCCCTTAGCGAAACAATTTGCAGAATGGCAGACACGGCTTTGCCTCCCACTGCCAAGGAACATGCATGCTGCTCCACATCAGGCAAAACCACTGATCAGGATGGCTGCTGCGAGCAGAATGTATCTTACGAAAAGCTGGAAACAGTTGCTGTTCAGAAGCAGCACAACCTTGTTGTTCCAGTATATTTCTTCTCTGTTACAAAGCCTCTCTTACCACAGTTTTTGGCTAATATTGGTGCAGAAGCACGCATTTACAGCTATACAGATAGCTCTCCGCCTCTTTATGGGCGTAATTTACTGCACAGATACCACGTTTTAATCGTCTAGGATTTTCAGACTGCCTCACTTGTTGCTATGCGCGCTTATGCAGCTGGCACACCCATTAGCATTACTCTGATTAACCTCACGATTTTATTATGTCTTCAAATTATAATGGCAAAGCCTGGGCTTTTACAATGGCCCTGTTTGTCACCTTAAGTGTAACTTTTGAGGCCACAGCCCAGCGTTTACAGGGCAAAGTAGTGGATAAAAACAACACTTCACAGCCTTTGATAGGAGCAAATGTAGTATGGCTCGGCACTGATATAGGCACTGCAACAGACGCTTCCGGCAGCTTCTCCCTTGCACTGGCTGATGCCGTCTCTCCTTCTATTGTAGTAACTTATATAGGTTACACACCCGATACAATAGCAGTGCAGGGCAAAAACAGCATAAGAATAGCACTTAGCCAGACAACAGGTTTGAAAGAAGTGGTAATAGAGGGAGAGGTTGAACGACACTCTGCCCTCACTCCTACCCAAACGCAGATCATAACCACCCGGGATCTGGAGAAGTCAGCCTGCTGCAACCTGGCTGAGAGCTTTGAGACCAATGCTTCGGTGGAGGTTTCTACCACAGATGCTGTCTCTGGCGCCAAGCAAATACAGATGCTCGGTTTAGATGGTGCTTATACTTTACTTACCACAGATAATGTTCCGGCTCTACGCGGCCTGGCCACGCCATACCGCCTTAACTATTTATCCGGCACCTACATCGGCTCCATTGACATCATCAAAGGTATGGGCTCTGTGCTGAACGGATACGAATCAATCTCCGGCCAAGTAAACGTATCCTTGCGTGATCCCGCCAAAACAGAGCGCGTTTACCTCAACCTGTACGGCAACACACTGGGCAGATACGATGCTAACCTTAATCTAGCTACAAGCTTGAACGAGAAGTGGAGCACGCTGCTGATGCTGCATACAGACCAGCTACACAACCGGGTAGACCGAAACGATGATGGCTTCATGGATCTTTCCTTAGGTTCTCAATATAATATATATAACAAGTGGAAGTATGACCACGGCGATTGGGTTTCTGAATTCGGATTGAATGCGCTGCGTGAAGAAAAAGTAGGCGGCCAGGTAGACTATAATGAAAATCTATCTGTGGCGGAGCAGGTAGCTTACGGCACAGAATCGGAGGTAGACAGGCTCTCAGGCTTTAACAAGACCTCCTATACTTTCCCTGGCAAGCCTTACCAGAGCTTAGGCCTGATCACTTCAGCCACACATCACAAGTTTACCTCACAGTATGGCTGGCGCACTTATAACGGAGAGCAGAACAGTGCTAATGCCAGGCTTATCTTTCAATCCATAATCGGAGATACAAGGCATACTTATAAAACCGGCCTCAGCTATACTTTTGAAGATTATACTGAGTCTCTCTCTGATTCTGCGTTCAGCAGGACAGAGCGCATTCCGGGTGCTTTTGCAGAGTATATCTACAACAACGCAGAAAATCTGGCCATAGTAGCAGGTACACGCGTAGATCATCACAACCTATATGGCACTGTATTTACGCCGAGGCTAAATATAAAGTATGATTTCTCGCCTACTACCATTGCCCGAGTGGCAGCAGGCCGTGGCTTTAGAGTGGCTAACCCGATAGCTGAAAACACAGCGATTTTAGTAAGCTCTCGCAAAATAACTATACAGGAGCAATTGGACCCGGAGGAGGCATGGAGCATTGGAGGCTCTGTGACGCACTACTTTGAGCTGGCGGGGCGCCCTGGCAGCTTTGTAACTGATTTTTACCATACAAGCTTTACAAATCAGGTAGTGACAGATATGTATAGCCAACCAGGCAGGGCACTATTTTATAATCTGGAAGGACAATCTTTCTCTAACAGTTTCCAGGCGGAGCTACAGTATGAAATAGTACGAGGCTTTGATGCAAAAGCCGCTTATAAGTATTATGATGTAAAAACCAGTTACAAAGGTGAGCTGCTACAGAAACCAATGATTCCTGAGCACCGTTTTTTTGTGAACCTTGGCTT
Source organism: Pontibacter rugosus (assembly GCF_042678745.1). Classification (NCBI taxonomy): domain Bacteria; kingdom Pseudomonadati; phylum Bacteroidota; class Cytophagia; order Cytophagales; family Hymenobacteraceae; genus Pontibacter; species Pontibacter rugosus. The sequence goes on from NZ_JBHTLD010000019.1 coordinate 27,048, forward strand.
TGCTACGCCTTTTGATAAATGGCGTGCCGACCTTACAACCCAGTTTTTTGGACTGATGCCATTAGCTACACTCGACCAGCATCAGAATTCAACTGAGAACTACCAAAGCACCTCTGATCGCTTTATGACGGTAAATGGGCAGGTAACGCGCGCCTTTAAACGTTGGGAGGCATACGTAGGAGTCGAAAACCTACTTAATTATCGGCAGCCAAACCCCATTATGGGAGCCGATGAGCCTTTTGGCAGTAAATTTGATGCTAGCATGGTATGGGGCCCTATTACAGGGCGTGTAGTTTATGCCGGCCTTCGATTCAAAATTGATTAAATTATAACATCAACTAAATAACCTCAAAAAGATGAATAAACTAAAAGTACTTTTCTTCTCGATGGTAATGGCCTTTATAAGTATAAATGTACAGGCCCAAACAAATCAAAGCGGCAACCAGAAGACTGTAGAGATTAAAACGTCTGCTGTTTGCAATATGTGCAAGCACACACTGGAAAAAGCAATGGCTTACGAAAAAGGAGTAAAATCCTCTAACCTTGATGTGAAGTCTAAAGTCCTGACTGTTGTATTCGACAGCCGCAAAACCAACGCCGACAACATTGTGAAGGCAGTAACCGAAACAGGTTACGATGCAAATGAAAAGCCGGCCCAGGAGAGAGCTTACAATCGTTTAGATGATTGCTGCAAAAAGGAGATGGGCAGCCACTAGGCTGGCACTACAAGTATAAACAGAAAGGGAGCCAATATTGGCTCCCTTTCTGTTTATACTTGATACACTTAAAAGCTAAAGCCTAAATGCAAACCGATAGATAAAACAGCAGTACCTTCGGTGTAGTAGAAATAACCTATGCGTCCACCAGCAATACCATTGCGAAAGATGCTGAAGTCATTTTCTATGAAAGCATCAAACCCAAAATCTGTCTTTTTGAGATGTGATACAGAACCATCCTGCGTCCCCTGATCAATTTCATCAGAAGTGATTTCAGATCGATGCCTGACAGCTGGCCCTGCCCCTATCCTGAAAGAAACCGTTTCTTTCTGCATCAGATCAAAAGTACCTTGTAAGGATGCCATGTAAAACGTGTTCTGCACAGTAAATATTTCCATGGCATCATCGTATCGTTTGGCGGAAAGCAACCCTAAGTTTACGCCCACGCCTAGCCTCTTACCAACATAATGCTGCAATGAGTTCTGGAACATTAGGCCCTGGCTGTCTGAATCTGACAGCCAAACATAGTTTATACCTGCTTTTAGGGCTCCGGGGTCACCTGCCCCATGTTGGGCATACAGTGATGGCCCTGAAATGCACATGAATACTGCAAGCAAGGCAGAGGCTAAGAAGAATTTCATACTAAAGGAAGGAATATATAGTGAAATGGGTTTAAACCCTTGTGCATACGCGCTGCTGCTGCCAGCTGTTACAGAGCACTTCAGTATCATTAGCCAATATGTATTGCAGAACCTTACTCTTTAGCTCTGTAAAGCTGCCACCAAGGCAAATAAGGCTTATCGTGGTGTTCGTAATGGTAGCCGAAAAAGTAGCAACTAACAAAGGCCCAGATATGGTTTTTTGCCTGCGTACTTGATTTATGCTTATTGTCGGCTGTATGCTCACCTCTATGAGGCAGATAAGTACCAAAGTAGAAGAGTTGAAAAGTGGCAAGTATAGCGGGTATCATCCAAAAGAGAATAACATTCCACAGCGGGAAGTATAGCTTCAGCACATTAAAGGTAAGTGCCATTAGCACAATTTGCCACCAGGTAATGTATTGCTTCAGGAAACTTAGGTACCAGGGCCAGAAAGTGCCATGATGATAATCTGGATCGTGTTCGGTGGCAACGTGGCGATGGTGCTGATGGTGGCGCGGCAACAGGCGCGGGTACCAATTATAAGCAAACATGAAAGCTGTTACAGTTCCGATAAACTTATTTAACTTCGGCTTTCCCGGTGCAACAACACCATGCATGGCATCATGGGCAGTAATAAATAACCCCGTGTAAAGGTGCGTTTGCAGCAAAATAAAAAGGTACGTGAGCGGCGAGTAAAAACTTAAAGGCCATTGCAACAGGTACACCAGCAGTAGAAACCAAGCTGCTACTACAACGGCAGCAATGGATACTCCTCTATTGTCTCTTCTTTTTGCTATTGCCATGTATAAAACCTCCTTTGCTACTTTCCATCATGCTGCCCCGGCCACTTAGTTAACCATTTAACTCTTAAGCAGCGCATCCCTTACCTGCTCCATCAGCCACATTGGCGTAGAGGTAGCACCGCATATGCCTACACTTTCGCCTGGCTCAAACCAAAATGGCTGCAACTGCTCTGCCTTCGATACAAAGTAAGTATTTGGATTAGTAGTCTTGCAAACATTGTAAAGCACCTTGCCGTTGCTGGACTTGGTGCCAGATACAAAGATCACTTTATTAAATTTAGAGGCAAACTTGCGCAATTCTTTGTCACGGTTAGATACCTGCCTGCAGATAGTATCATTTGCATTTACTTCGTAGCCAAGCTCCTCCAGCTGGCTTTTAATCTTATAAAAGCTATCAGTGCTCTTAGTGGTCTGGCTATAGAGGGTAATCTGAGGTGGCAGCTCGTGCCTCAGCAGCTCATCCATACTCTCGAAAACCACCGCTTCGTTGCTGGTTTGGCCCAGCAATCCCATTACTTCAGCGTGGCCGTGCTTGCCATAAATAAAGATTCTGTCATCCTTATCGTAAGAGGTTTTGATACGGTTCTGTAATTTTAGCACCACCGGACAGGAGGCATCTATTAGTCTCAGATTGTTTTGCAGCGCCAACTGATAAGTTTCAGGCGGTTCTCCGTGGGCACGTATAAGCACTGTTTCATGCTCTAATTTCCTATACTGGTCATGATCTATAATTCTTAAACCACGCAGCTGCAGCCGCTCCACCTCCTCATCATTATGCACAATATCACCCAGGCAGTACAGGTATCCCTGCTCTGCCAGAATATCCTCGGCCATCTGGATGGCATAGACTACGCCAAAGCAGAAGCCTGAGTTTGAATCGATTGTGACGCTGAGGTTATGCATATACTTACTATACAACTAATGCCGTAATTTGTTTAATACTTTTTAGCTGCCTAACCCCCTCATAAACACATATTATAAGGAGAAGCATCATTATATCCTCTACTGGGATAGATGCTATCCTAAAGCCCAAATTAAAGCTATTGTTATACTAAACAATAGGCAGGTAGGTAAGTACACCGTTCACGAGCAGAAATGTGACCAGACGCACCAGATAAGCAAAGTAAAAGCGCCCCAGGTACTTTCCACTTAACAGGCGAAGGTGCATGATAGTTAAGAGAAAAAATTGATGGAAGTATAAAGCGCTCCGATATGAAAGACTATAACCAGCGGCAGCACGACCATTAGAGACAGCGCAGTAGTTGGCATAAGGTTGAAGATAATCAACGAATCTCAGACGATAAACAAGTGGCATTGACAAGTATGGCCGGAAACCAAGCCCCCCAACTCTTATAAAAAGTCACTTTCTTGTTGAAGGATAAAAGGAAGGGAAACAGAATTGTTAAGATGTTCAGATACAGGTAAAAGTACGTGAGTGCAATATGAGTAGTTGGTACAACTTATTGAGCACCTATATTTAGCAGACAAGTATGAGCCAGTCTAGTTACAAGCAGCAAACATTTTGAAAACCTTTCAAGTATCACCTAACTAAGTCAAATCTCAATGCTTTGCAGCACTTTTCGCTCAGCAGCTGTGCTATGGTCTTTGGTAAGCATAAAATCACGCATAGTTCGGGCTAGCTCCGGTGAAATACCTGATCTCGGATGCGCCTTTAAAGCATTGATAAGTATTTTCTTATCTTCTTCTATATTAGGACTCAAGTTTAGGTAGCGCGGCACGTAATGCTCAACAGTAAACCTTAAAAATCGAATTTCAGGATTTTCACGATCTCTTTTTACTGCTTCTTCAAAAATGCTTGCAGCTGATTTAAGCTGCTTTAGTTTACTGTAAGGATTCCAGACGTACTTGGCCATCACTGCCTCCGATGCCGCTTTATAGGCCAGCACCAGAGGAGCATCGCCGTCGTACTCCTTCATCTTCTTATTAAATCGCACAGCTACATCCTCATCTGTGCTTGCCTCCAGGTATTCCTCCCGCAGTGCCGAAACTTTATAGCGTTGTGAGGTATCAGCTGAGGCTACATGTACAATAAATAGTAAAAGTATAAGTGGTAATTTATTCAGCATTTAGATAGCGTTAAATCTGTACTTGAGGTACGAACCCAACAACAGTGCCAGCTTCGTGTTATCAGGTACTCTTACGCGCTCTTTTAGAATATGGGTTGCAGGCAAGCCTTGTATCTTTCTGAAAAGTTTAAGATAATATATATAAGCCAGGTAAACTCCCATACGTGCTGCACGAGGCAAGGCCATAATACCAGCATAAGCGTCATCAAAGTCTTTTATGATATCGGCTTCTATTTCTGCCTTACACTGATTGCTAAACTCTTTATACTCAACCTTGGGAAAATAAACGCGGCCACGCTCTTTAAAGTCACTCTTCATATCGCGGAGAAAGTTAACTTTTTGAAAAGCCGCCCCAAGGCTACATGCCGGCTTTTTCAGCCTTTCAAACATGGCTTCGTCTCCTTCGCAAAACACTTTGAGGCACATCAGGCCCACTACTTCAGCAGAGCCATATATATACTCTTCATACAGGGATCTGTCATACACATGGTCATCCAGATCCATTTCCATGCTTTTCAGAAAGGCCTCGATGTAATGCTTGTCTATATTATATTCATTTACTACACACTGGAAAGAGTGCAGTACCGGGTTTAAGCTTAATTTTTGCTCTATAGCCTCGTAGGTCTGTCTTTCAAATTCCGCGAGCAGCTTGCGCTTGTCATGGTTATGAAAGGTATCTACAATCTCATCGGCGTAGCGCACAAAACCATAGATAGCATAGATAGGCATGTGGAATTTTTTGTGCAGTGTTTTGATACCCAGGGTAAAGGAAGTACTGTAGGCCTGAGTAATAACCTTACTACACTGCATGCATGTATCTTTGAAGAGTTGCTCCATACGCTATCAGGTTTAAATAATTATACGTTAACTGCAACAGGTATGGCAAATTCTTTTGCCACTTCTTTCGCCACTACCTGCCCGGATATTAGCGAAGGCGGTACCCCCGGCCCCGGCACTGTTAGTTGCCCGGTGTAAAAGAGGTTCTTTACCTTTTTACTTTTCAGGCTTGGCTTAAGTATGGCTGTTTGCAAGAGTGTATTTGCTAAACCATAGGCATTGCCTTTGAAGGCATTATAATCCTGTATAAAGTCCTGGTGGGCATAGCTCCGCTTGTATACTATAGCACTCCTTATTTCCTGCTTCGTTAACCTTTCCAGCCGATCCATAACCAGGTTAAAATATTTCTCGCGCAGTTCTTCTGTATCCTGCAGGCCAGGGGCTACAGGTATAAGTACAAACAGGTTTTCGCAGCCGTCAGGCGCTACGGTAGTATCCGTAACAGAAGGAGCAGAAACATAGAACAGCGGTTTTGTAGGCCACTGTGGGTTGGTATAAATTTCCTCGGCATGTGGGCCAAAGTCCTCATCAAAGAAGAGGTTATGATGCTGCAGGTTCTTTAAGCGCTTATTCACCCCAAGGTAAAATATCAAGGATGATGGTGCCATAACACGACTTTCCCAATACTCATCCGAATAGCTCTGGCTTGCTTTTGGCAGCAGCTCTTTTTCCACGTGGTGATAATCTGCACTGGCTACAACCACATCGGCCTCGAAGATATCAGTCGTCGTCAGTACTTGGGTTACATTTCCGTCTTTTACCTCTAGCTTTTGCACATCCTGGTTGTAGGCAAACTTCACCCCCTTTTCCTCTGCCAACTGCACCATACCCTCTATAATCTTATACATTCCGCCCATAGGATACCAGGTCCCGAGGCTGATGTCGGCATAGTTCATGAGGCTGTATAGAGCAGGCGTATTTTGTGGCAAGGCTCCCAGAAACAAAATCGGAAACTCCATCAGCTTGATAATTTTATCATGCTTAAAGAAGCGACGGATATGTTTGTGAAAAGACTGGAAAACATCCATCCGCAGTACATCCAGCAACAGGCGGGGATTCATAAACTCTGTAAGCGAACGCCCCGGCTTATACACAAGCTCCTGGATGCCAACTTTATACTTATAGGCAGCCTGCTCCAGAAACTTATCCAGCTGTAAAGAACTTCCCTTTTCGAAACTCTCAAAAAGGGTATACATCTGCGATAATCTTGCCGGTATGTTAACAAAATCGTCTTCGCCAAAAATTACAGCATAAGAAGGGTCTAAACGCTTCAGGTTGTAATAAGCAGAGGCTTTCTTGCCAAACTTGTTGAAGTATGATTCGAACACATCAGGCATCCAGTACCAGCTAGGGCCCATGTCGTAAGTAAACCCTTCTGCAGAAAAGCTTCTGGCTCTGCCGCCAGGGGTGCTGTTTTTCTCCAAAACTGTTACCTCGTAGCCTTGATCGGCCAGGCTTGTAGCTGCTGATAAACCGGAAAATCCAGAACCAATAACAATTACACGTGTTCCAATCATAAAATCAAGTGATGCCTATATGTCTTGCTGGTATACTTTAAGCGCCTGCTTTAGCTCTTTGCGAGCAATATGTATACGGTTTTTAACAGTTCCAATAGGGATTTGTAATTTATCAGCAATCTCCAAATACTTGTACCCAATATAGTACATCATGAAAGGAGTACGGTGCTCTTCGCTCAGGTTAGCAATTGCCTTATTGATATCATTCATGACGAAAGTAGCCGTGCCTTTGTTTTGAGTAACATAACTTTCATCTGTGTTCAGGTACTGCAGATACTCTGAGCTGTCAACGTTGCTGCTGCGCTTAGTTACCTTGTTATAGTTATTAATGAAGGTGTTGCGCATGATAGTATAAAGCCACGCCTTCAGGTTAGTGCCAGCCTTAAACTTATCTCTGTTAGTCAGCGCTTTCAGCATGGTTTCCTGTACGAGATCCTTAGCATCGTCTGAGTCTCTGGTGAGGTTCATGGCGACTGGTCGCAGCGACTTAGCGACATTTGTTACGAGGGCATTGAATTCTATAGCAGTCATTTTGTTTAATGTTTTATGGTGTTACCATAAACAAATATACGACTGACTCTGAAATAAAAACAGGTTTGTCTAATTTAATTTTGAT
>NZ_JBHTLD010000020.1:0-33064 GCF_042678745.1 Pontibacter rugosus
GATAGAAATATTCTCTATCTTGTTATACTTTAAATGCTTATACCTAGCCTGCTATGAAACTGACAAACAGATTACTGAAAGCCAGTATACTCCTAAGTATAGCTGGCCTCTTATGCTTGCTAACTGGCTGTGGGCATGAAGAGGATTACATCAGCAAATACTGCCCTGGCTCCTGCACCACGATTAAAGGCCGCGTATCAACAGACAATGGCAAAACCCCGGTAATAGGCGCTACACTACTTGTAACATGGACCAAAGCTACCTATCCACTGGGCGGCAGCACACGCAAGAAAGCCGTTGCCACAACCGATACCAACGGTAACTACGAGCTCCGTTTTCTGCTTCGTGATGATGAGCTGCAAGATGGGTACATAGACCTAACAGCCGACTTCTTAGACAGCGATTACCTAAGCTGCCAAACAGAGAGCTTTTGGTATGCTTCAGAATTAACGCGGGATACGGTTATTGTCCAGAACTATACTGTTGCCCCACGAGCAACCATAAACTTCCAGCTCACCCAGCGGGCAGATAGTCAACCGACGGACACTTACCAGGCTATCTTTAAGTATAAGTTAGATGCTGCCGACACTGACAGTTGCACCGCTATAGTTGATCCACTATCACCCTATCGGACTGATAAAATACCTGTTCCCGCTAACGTACCTGTTGTGGTGCACCTGATCAAAACAAGAGCAGGCGTACGCACCGTGGAAAAGGAGGTGCTTACGCTACAGCCTGATGAGGTAAGACTTTACGAAAAAAGCTTTTAAATATGGACTACACGATAATACACGAAGAAAAATACCAGCAGTTTACCGCTAAACTGGATAACGAGGAAGAGGCTGAGTTGGCTTATGCCACACCAGAGAAAGGGGTGCTAAACTTTACACATACTTTTGTACCAGAGTCGTACCGCGGCAAAGGACTGGCCCAGCAATTAATCAAGCACGGGCTTGATTACGTCCGGGAAAAGGAGTTTAAAGTAATTGCTTCGTGTACCGCCGTGCAGAAATACCTAAAACAGCACAGCGAATATGAGGACCTGCTACAGTAAGCAAATCGTTCTATGAAAAAACTGTTACTTGCTCTGTTGATTTGCAGCTTGTCTGTTACAGCCCATGCACAAGCTCAGGACGATACCGTGGCGGATAAGCAGCGACACCGTGCTGGACTACAGGTGGGAGTTGCTGTCCCTACAGCCAAATTTTCCGATGTATCTTTCGAAGATGGGTATCCTTCTTTTGCACAGGCAGGCCTCCTGCTTAACGCAAATTACAGTTACAGCCTTAGTAAATGGATTGCCGCAGGAGCATCTGTAAACTACCGCTACAACAAGTATGACCTCGACAAACTTATCAGGCCTGATGACGAACTCGTGACAGACAATACATCAAAAGCATGGCGTAGTGTTTTTGCGCTGGCAGATGTATATGTAAGGGCTCCGCTGAGTAAAGCCATAGAAGCTTATGCAAAAGGCTCTGCCGGTACGTCCTTTAACCGCAGTGCTTCCTGGGAAGTTGAAACAAGGTATGGAGATATCTACATGCCTTCCGATAAAGCTACTGCTTTTGCTTACGGATGGGCAGCAGGATTTAACTTCTTTTCATCCAACACTTCTAAATTAATCATTAATCTGGAAGCTGGCTCTGTTTATACCCGCCCTGAATTTAAGGTACTTGATGTTAAAGGCAATTACTTTAACATCAAACAGCCCTTGCATACTGCTACTTTTAGCTTGGGAGCCACTCTTCCTTTTTAAGCTTTCATTTAGAAAAGGAAAGACCTATTCCTACACATGCAGTCAGACTGATTTTAATCAGCAGAAAAAATTGTACAGTTATTTTAGAAAATGCCGTAACCTTCTTCTTCAGCCTCCGTTATAATGAATGGCTAAAAGTTGAAATTTATTTCAATATTCAAAAAGGGCTCCCTTCTCAGAAGGGAGCCCTTTTTGTTTCTACACTAATAAACGTGGTACAGCTAGTTTGCCTTTTCTACCTTGTGTCCCCCAAACTCATTTCGCAGGGCTGCCACTACTTTACCAGAAAAAGTGTCGTTTTCCTGCGAACGGTAACGCATCAGCAATGAAAGGGCGATAACAGGAGTAGCCACTTCCATTTCCAAGGCGGTTTCTACTGTCCATTTGCCTTCGCCGGAAGAATGCATGATGCCTTTTAGCCCCTCCAGCTGCGGATCTTTGCCAAAGGCACTTTCAACCAGTTCCATCAGCCAGCTGCGTACTACTGAGCCGTGGTTCCATACCCTTGCCACCTCTTTGTGGTTGATGTCGTACTCGCTTTTGTGCAGCACCTCAAAGCCTTCGGCAATGGCCTGCATCATACCATACTCTACACCGTTATGTACCATTTTCACATAGTGGCCGCTTCCTGATTTCCCCGTATATAAATAGCCCCGCTCCACCGATACATCCCGAAATATCGTTTCACAGTAATCAAACGCTTCGGCATCACCACCAACCATGGTGCAAGCTCCGTTTCGGGCTCCCGTCAGTCCTCCGCTTGTACCGCAATCCAGCAGGTGTATGCCTGATAGTTTTAGTTTGGTTGCGCGTAGCACAGAGTCTTTGTAATTGGAGTTGCCGCCATCAATGATGATATCTCCCAAACCTAACTGCGGCGTAAGCTCCTGGAGCACACTATCAGTGGGAGCACCTGCCGGAACCATTACCCATACTACTTTTCGCCCCTCTAATTTTTGCACCAACTCACCGATAGTAGCAGCTGTGGCTACGCCTTCTTTTTCGATGGAGGCCATCGACTCCGTAGAAAGATCAAAAGCGACCACATCATGGTTGTGGTCGCGGAGGTTAAGGGCAAGGTTATAGCCCATTTTACCTAGTCCTATCAGTCCTATTTGCATAGCTTTATCTTTAGTTTTCCTGTTCTGTTTGTTTATACTGTATACTTGCAAGCTCCTCAAAACTGTCTTTCAGCTTAGGGTATAGCGTCTTGAAAACGTTGTATTGCCGCTGGTAGAGTTGGTTTAGCTGCGCATCCGGCACAAATGTTTTACTGATGCGGATCATTTCATCCGCTTCCTCCAGCGAGGGAATCAGCTTTAAAGCGAACATGCCCATAATAGCAGCCCCAAAGGCAGAGCCTTCAGGTGTTTCCGTTAAGTATACTTTTTTGCCGGATATATCGGCGAGCATTTGCACCCAAAGCTCCGAGAAAGCAAAGCCGCCATTGGCGTAGATAACGGGTATTGGCCCAGCCACCTGCTCCAGCGCCTGCACAACGCTGTATACGCCAAATATTACCCCTTCCATAACCGCTCTTAGGAAATGAGGCCGTGTGTGGTTAAAGTTGGCCCCAATAAAACAGGCGCGGGCAGCTCCATCCCACACAGGGGCACGCTCGCCCAGCAGGTAAGGCAGAAACAGCAGCCCTTCAGCACCTGCCGGTACAGTTTCGGCCACCTCGTTCAGTAGCTCATATATGTCTTGTTCCTTGGCAATGGCCTCAGCGGTTTCGGCTGTATAAAAAGTATCCCTAAACCAACGGAGAGCCACACCGCCATTATTTACAGCACCGCCTAGCACAAAATGGTCTTCATTCAGAATATAGCTGAACAAGCGTTCCTGCCTGTCAGTGGCGGGTTTATTGGCCATGGTGCGTACGGCACCGCTGGTACCGATTGTTACAACCGCCTCACCGGGCCGCACCCCATGCGAGGCCAGATTAGCAAGGCATCCATCGCTTGCGCCAATAATAAACGGGGTAGCAGCGGGAATAGGCAGCCTGGAAGCAAACCGGGATTTTATACCTGAAAAAATATGCGTGGTAGGTACAGGCGTTGGTAACTGCGATGCGTTAACACCTGCCAGTTGCAATGCGTCTGCATGCCAGTTTAGCTCAAAGATATTGAACAGACCAGTGGCCGAGGCAATAGAATAGTCGATTTTATACTCGCCAAACAATTGGTACAGCACATACTCTTTGATGCCGATAAACATGGCGGCACGTTCAAAAACATACGGTTGCTCCTGCCTAAGCCAGCAAAGCTTGGCCAGCGGCGACATAGGATGAATGGGCGTACCCGTCTGTAAGTATATTTTATGCCCTAAGGCGCTCTTCTTAATGCTATCTGCGCAAATATGGCTGCGGGTGTCTGCCCAGATAATGCAACGGGTAAGAGGATTACCGGAGGCATCCATGGCAATCAGGCTGTGCATGGCACTGCTGAAACTAACGCCCTCCAGCTTAAAGCTATAATCCTGTAGCCACTCCACCACCTCCTCCAGCGCCTTTAGCACCGCCTCCAGCACCTGCTCAGGGTCCTGTTCAGCCTGCCCCGCCTCTTCGCTAAGTATAGGATAACCTACGGACTGCTGAAACAGCACCTCGCCATTAAGCCCGAAAGCCACTGCTTTAGTGCTGGTGGTACCAATATCTACGCCAACAATGGTGCTTTGCTGCATGTGTGTTTCTTTTAGATTAAGCTTACGCAGCAGCGCGCTAATGTTTTACATTGTTGCTGAAAAAGAGTAGCCAACCATACTTGAGTCGGGCTCTAACGCAAGTATGGTTGGAACAAATTAGTATAACTGCAGCAGCAGCTTTCATTGTTTTGCGTATACCATTTGCTGCCATTCCTGCGGTTACGCTATATGTGCTAAGTTTATCAGAAGTATACTTGCTTCAGCCATCGTTGTGCTGCTCTATATAACTGCCATACAGGCTGTTCATACTTAATAAGAAGGAAAAGACGCACCCACTCCTAAACTGCAGCAATGTATAAAGCACAACCTGCTGCTGTGCCTGACACGACCTTTTGCTTTACACATGGCTTTTACACATCTTTCTCCAATTCTGCGCGATCCTACCCAATATGGCGTCAGGGCTAAAAGTTCTTAGCTGTTTTAAAGTTTTATGATAGAGCAACTGCATTTTCATAGCGCAGTTAGAGCTACGCGCCTGCCTGCTTAGGTAAATTATGTAAGAGAAACTAATAATAAGGAGTATAGCCTGATGGCTTTACTGAGCCTTTTTGAGCCTGCTGCCTACGTACTTCAGATATAAAGAAGGCTAAGGACTGAAAAAGCAGAAACAAAAGTAAAAGCTATAGCCTCCAACAAATGGCTGAAGGCTATTTTATACTTAAAGAGAATAAAACATCAAAAAGTATGCTGTGGATAAAGTATAGAAATGTAGATAAGTTGTGGGTAATCATCTCCATGAAAAGCTGTAAAGCAAACATAATCAACCATTTGCAAAATATCTACACCTCTCCAAAGCTTAAGTCGTGTAAAATTTGTCCACATTCACATTTCGTACATACTGATTACCTATTTTTGTAAAGGAATCTATGGTTACACAAACAGGTAACGTGCTGCATACAATGATGAAAACCAATACACACAGAGGAGAAGTAATAAAAGATGCCATCAAGTCTAGTGGCGTGGCAATTGGCGTAGTGGCTGAGAAAATGAGCATCAGCCGTAAAACACTTTACAATAAGTTTAAGGAATCCAGCATTCCGTATAGCTTTATTTTAAAGTTAGGTGAGGTGATCCATCACGATTTTGCACATGAATTCCCACATTTGAGTAAAACTGTAAAGAAAGAAGTTCCTAAGTCACAGCCTCAACTCAGCACTAGCTTATTGCTTCCGTTTGATGGAGAACCACAGGAAGCTTATAAAATTAACAACCTGCGCGACTGTGAACAGGAGCTGGTTAATCTCCAGCGTAAGTACATAAACCTACTCGAGAAATTTAATGACCTGCTTCTGAAGACGCAGGCTTAGAACAAAATAGATAGTTTATACTTCCTCTCAAAAACACGGGGCTATACTATAGTATAGCCCCGTGTTTTATTTATGACCTCAGCGGTTAGTGCTTCTTTAAGCCAGACAGTATAACAACTTAGTAAATCCCTACACTGTCTATTTCTATGTCCACCCGCTCTTCTACTTCTTCTGTCACATCATTGTCGATACTCTGCTCGGTGCCGGACACAAAGGTAGCCACTGCGTTTCCACCTGCATACAGTGTTAGAAAATTATTGGAAATGCGGTAGGAATCTACTCTGTCAAGTATGGCCATAAACATGTTTTCCTGCTCCATAAGCGGACAAGCCATACGGGTAGAACCCAACTTAGACATTTTTAGCGTTTCTTCTCCTACTTCATACTTACCGAAGAACTTGTTGCAGCCTGTAAAACCGTGCACATCGTTGTCGTTTTCCTGAAAGCGTATAAAAGCCGTCATGGTGTTCTGCGGCCGTTGTACATCTTCGCCTTCCAGGGCATACAAGCTCCAGTAGGCGTCTTTGATGGTATAATCTTCAGCAGCTTGGTTTTTGTTTTGAACTGTACAGCCAACGGCAAACAAAAACACCAGCAGGAATGGTACTACATAATTCAGCTTTTTCATTATTGTAAGGGTTAATATCTATCTCAGACTTCGATTCAGAAGCATTTTAGTATCTACGAAACCCAAAGGGCAGGAGCATGTTTTCATTTCGTTTTGCAAAGGATGAATTTTAAACAGGCTCTGAAATAGGGCAAAACAAAACCCACAGGAGTTCTGTGGGCTTTGCTATTATATGATTTTAAGTTTTAAGCACGGGTAGTTTTGTATCCATAATCACCGGCACCTGAATCGGCACTATAATCCGGACCAGAGCTTTCGCCCGGCTTGCGGTAACGGCTGCTACGCTGGCTGTAATCATAGTCATCATTATCGTTGTTGCGATGGTCGCTGTTATACGAGCGGTTGCTTGCATACAGGCCGCTTGCATAGGTATCATCGTTGCTGCTGCTTCCAGAGTTACGGATGCTGCCACGGTTCATACGCTCACTGTTGTTATAATGGCCTTCGTAGAAGTTGTTGCTATCATTACCGCGGCGGTAGCTGTTATCTGTATAGCTGCGGTCATGGTCTCCACGATCAGTATAGGCATCTATCCCAAGCATATTATAGCCGCTGTCGCCGCTATTCATTTTTCTGTTCTCATCGCGGTTAAAATCGTTGTACCGGCGCCCTTGTCCGCTATACTGATAGCTATTATTCTGACGCGAGTAATCATCGTTATCGTGTCCGGCATTATAGTTTGTGCTTCGGTTGCTGTTTGTGGTGCCATAGTTATCATGACGATCCCAACCTGTGCCTCTTGAGGCTTCATAGCCACTACTGTTGCGCCTATTGCTCATGTATGGGTTTGGGTCTCCGTAGCGGTAGTTTTCCTGATCTCGGTTGCCAGATTCGCTTCGGTTACTGCTAGCGTTATTGCTGCTTACCGGGCCACTACCAAATGCTGTAGAGCCTGTGCTGCGTACATTGCGGTATTCATAATCATCGTTAGACATACCATAGTAATTGCCACGGTGGTTGTCGTAACGGTCTCTATAGTTTTCAAAGCTTCTGTCCCGGTTATTGTTACGGTCATAGTCACCCGACCCAAAGGCTTGATTGTTATGATTGCGATCGTTGTTATGTAGTTTACGTTCAAACTCGCGGTTATAATTTCTATTATCTCTTTCCATAGTTAAGGTTCTTTAGTTGTATACTTATACCTTTTAACGCACAACTGTCGCTTACGTTTTCATTAAGCCTCTATTAAGGGTTAAACAGGCTGTTCAAACGCTATAGATCTTTTTCCCAGCTCAGGGCAAGACTGACTGTTTTAACAGACTCCATTCCCGACTTCAACTCTAAAATTAAAGTATAGATACAAATGGAAAACAGTTGCAAAAGTAGCAGGCAAATCACAGTTAACGTGTTGTTTATCAGTTAGTCTACATAAAGCATAGTATTTGCGCTAAAGTACAACCTAGCTCCTATTAGTAAAGTATAAACAGGCACAGGCTTATGTAAATGCATCAACTATATAAAGCAAAAATAGAGCTTCCAGGCATGTGCTGTTTTAACTATACAGCCTCTATGTCTATTAAGCTGCGGTTATAGTCCTCGCCTATATATCATTGACACAATCTATAACCATTCCTTAAGGATATTGAGTATAACTATCAATAGACAATCATTCAAACCTATTACAACACTACATTATGGAGTCAAACGGCAACGGCAAAGAACAGCAAAACGGTAGCCAGCAGAACGGCAATCAACTTACCACCAGGCAAGGCCACCCGGTAACCGACAACCAGAACATTCGCACAGTTGGTAACCGTGGTCCCGCTACTATGGAGAACTATCACTTCATCGAAAAGATATCTCACTTCGATCGTGAACGTGTACCAGAGCGCGTAGTGCACGCCCGAGGAGCCGGTGCACATGGTGTGTTTGAAGCTTACGGAAAAGTGGGCGATCAACCAATTGCAAAGTATACCCGTGCTAAACTGTTTCAGGAAAAAGGAAAGCAGACGCCAGTATTCGTTCGCTTTTCTACGGTGGGGCACCCATCCGGCTCACCTGAAACACTGCGTGACCCGCGTGGCTTTGCTGTTAAATTTTATACCGAAGATGGTAACTGGGATTTAGTAGGTAACAACCTGAAGATATTCTTCATCCGTGACGCCATGAAATTTCCGGACCTGATTCACTCTCAGAAGCCAGACCCCATCACAAACATACAGAGTGCCGAGCGTATCTTCGACTTTTTCTCTGGCACCCCTGAGGCAACTCACATGGTAACATTCCTGTACTCGCCATGGGGTATACCAGCTAATTACCGCCAGATGCAGGGTTCAGGCGTTAATACCTATAAATGGGTAAACGCTGACGGTGAAGCCGTAATCGTGAAGTACCACTGGGAGCCGCTTAAGCAAGGTATCCGCAACCTGACAGGCAAAGAGGCTCAGGAAATACAGGCGAAGAACTTTAACCACGCTACGCAAGACTTATACGAAGCCATTGAACGTGGCGACTTTCCAGAGTGGGAGCTGAATGTACAAATTATGAGCGATGAGGAGCATCCTGAACTGGACTTCGATCCCCTTGATGATACTAAGCTTTGGCCACAAGATCAGTTTCCGTTTATGCCAGTTGGCAAAATGACGCTGAACAAAAACCCTGAAGATTACTTTAACGAAGTAGAACTTTCTGCCTTTGGTACAGGTGTGCTGGTAGACGGCCTGGAATTCTCGGACGATAAAATGCTGCAGGGCCGTACCTTCTCTTACTCTGATACACAACGCTACCGTGTAGGTGCTAACTATCTTCAGTTGCCAATAAACGCTCCTAAGAAGCAGGTACAAACAAATCAGCGTGGTGGTGCCATGTCTTACAAAACAGATTGGGCAGAGGGTCAGAACAAACACGTAAACTACGAACCATCTGTGTTAGGCGGATTAGCAGAGGCTCCAAAGCCAGGCAAAGATTACATGCCGCGCTACGAAGCTAACCTGACACGCGCAGCCATCGACCGTACGAATCCGTTCAAGCAAGCCGGAGAAACTTATCGCAATTTTGAAGATTGGGAGCGTGACGAACTGATCTCAAACCTGTCTGGTGACCTTGCCTCTTGCGATAAGCGAATTCAGGATAAGATGGTAGAACACTTTACACAGGCTGACGAAGACTATGGCCGTAGGGTAAAAGAGGGCATCCAGATGATGACTGAAAAAATGATGAAGATGAAAAAAGAAATGCCAGAAGGTACTGATGGGCCATTAGGCAACACTACCGGAGAAGAAGCCGTGAAGCAGGCACAGGACAATTCCCATTCTGCAAAACCATACTAACTACATAAACCCTTGTGAAAAGGCTACCTACTTTAGGTAGCCTTTTTCTTTTTATACTTGTTCGGAAACCTAATTGGTCGAGAAGTTAAGCAGGTTCATCTATTTCGTTAGTTAGTGGTAATTTGCTTTTATAGCTTTAGATTAAAGATAAAGCCATTTCCAAGCATATGAAGAAACTAACTGCGGCTCTCGGGTTGCTAGCCATACTTTCGTTGTCACCAAACGCAGAGGCTGCCAAAGGTCCTGAACTAACCTATACCGTTAACCTGAACGACCGCGCTGATGATCGTTTTAAAGTGTTACTGGAAGTGAAAGGCCTGAAAGCTGAGAACAGTGTTTATCAGTTTGCCTCTACAGCACCCGGCACTTACCAAACCATGGACATTGGCCGCTTTGTACATGAATTTAAAGCGTACGACAAAAAAGGACGTGAATTGGAGGTGAAGCAGCTAAGCACCAACCAATGGCAACTGAGCAAGCCAGAAAAAGTACGTAAAATAACTTACCAGATTTCCGAGACATGGGATACTCCTGTAAATGAGAATAAAATTTACGGCATGTGCGGCACCTCACTGGAGCAGGACCATGCTTTGATTAACGGGCAGGGCGTATTTGGCTACGTGCAGGGCTTGCAGGCACAACCTATGCGCATTAAGTTAGAGCACCCACAGGAGTGGCTGGTTGGTACCGCCTTACCTAAAGATGCCAAAGGTTATTACGCAGCCAACAGTTACGATCATATTGTGGATTCCCCGATCCTGCTGGGCAATCTGACAAAAGCCGAAACAAACTACGAAGGCACCACCATCGATATTTATACTTACTCTAAGACAGGAAAGATAAAGTCTGATGACCTGCTGCAGAACATGACAACCATGCTGGGTGCTGCCCATAAGTTTGTGGTAGATTTTCCGGTAGACCGTTATACTTTCCTGTACCATTTTGAGGATGTATCGTGGGGAGCCTGGGAACACTCTTACAGCTCTGAATATGTGATGAAGGAACAGGAGTTAACTCCGGCCTATGCACAGCAACTAACGGATATTGCAGCGCATGAATTCTTTCATATCATCACGCCACTTAATATTCACTCTGAGGTGATCGAGCGCTTTAACTTTGTGAAGCCTACACCATCTCAGCACCTGTGGCTATACGAAGGCACCACCGAGTGGGCCTCCGATATGATGCAGCTGCGCGGAGGCATGATGGACCTGACTGCATACCTAAAAGACCAGCGCGAGAAGCTGACAATAGATGAGCAGATGGATAAAAACTATAGCCTCCAGAAACTCGCCCTTACTTCCTATACGCCGGAAGGGCAGCAGCAGTATGGCAACATTTACATGCGAGGTGCCGTGGTAGCCACCTTACTGGATATCCGCCTGCTGGAGTTGTCTGATGGCAAGCGCGGCCTGCGTGAGGTGATCAATGAGTTGTCGAAGGAGTATGGCCCCAATAAAGCCTTCCCTGAAAATGAGTTCTTTGACATCTTCACAGCTAAAACCTACCCTGAAATTGGAGCTTTCTTTAACAGCTACGTGAAAAACACTGCCCCACTACCACTGGTGGAATACTACAGCAAAGTAGGTATTGACTACGTTGCATCTGAGAAAAATGGAGAAAAGACAAAGGCGCTCGGCTATACCTTTGCCGTACCCGATGGTAAACTGCGCCTGGTAAAGGTGGTAGAAAACGCCCGGCAATTTGGCCTGCAGGAGGGAGATGCACTAGTAGCCTTGAACGGTACTGCCGTTACACTCCAGAACGCTAACCAGGAGCTGGTAAAGCTTGTTGCCCTGAACCCAGGAGATGCTTATGCTTTGATGGTAGAGCGCGACGGGAAAACTATAGAGGTAAATGCAAAAATGCTGGAACAGGAAGCAGAATTAAAACACCAGTTTAAGGTAAATGAGCAGGCTTCGCAGCAGCAACTAGCACTGCGCCAGGCGTGGATGAAGAATCTGTAATAAGAGTTTGTTGTTTGTTTATAAATTTCCCTGATTTAGCCCCTGTACCCTTGGTGCAGGGGCTTTCTTTTGCCTAACACCTCCTATTGCAGCAAAAATACCGGGTATTGAATATAAAGGTAGTTTTCAATATAGTGCTTAAGGTGGTGGCTTCTGTTTCAGAAATAAAGCACATAAAAAAGGCTGCCAAGTAGGCAGCCTTTTTTATGTGCTGATCTAAGTATAGGATTAGTTTCCAGCAGCGGAGGTAGCACTAGCTGGCACCTGCTGTTGTTGCGCTTTATACTTGTTCTCGAACTTCTCGTACAGGTATTTTTGCTTATTGTTCAGATCTACATTTCGGCCCTGAATGAAGGCGTAGGTTACATTGTTGGTTCGCATGTCCAGCAGGTCGCCAGTAGAAACAACCAGTGTGGCGTCTTTACCTACTTCTACAGAACCAACCTGCTTATCTACTCCCAGAATCTTAGCAGTGTTGAGCGAAACTGCTGCCAACGCCTGCTCTTTATCTAAGCCATAAGCAGCGGCAGTGCCTGCTATAAAAGGCAGGTTACGGATACCATGTATAGCCAGGTCATAATCCAGGGCAAACGGAACGCCAGCTTTGTGCAACAGGTAAGGCGTTTTGTACGGCATATCCACATCCTCCTCCGCACGAGACGGCAAGGCATGTACGCCAGAGTAAATCACCGCCACGTTGTTTGCTTTCAGGAAGTCGACTACAGCAACGGCATCGCGGGCACCAACTACAACAATATCCTTCACGCCTTGCTTTTTGGCAAAGTTTATACCTTCAATCAGCTCTTTGCCATAGTTGGCATGGATGTACAGCTTTTTAGAGCCATCAAACAAACCCACCATAGATGACAGTTTCAGGTTTTCGTTGCTCTGCTTGCCCGATTTATACACAGCGGCATCTCGGAACAACTTCTCCATCTCCAGCATGGTTTTCTCCCGCTCTTCGCCCATACGCTTTAGTCGTTCGTCGTTACGGCTATTACCTGTCTCAATCAACATACTTGGCCAGTTCAGGTGTATTCCTTCATCTGCCTTTACAATGGCATCTTCCCAGTTCCAGGCATCCAGCTGCACGATAGACGATGAACCTGAGATAGTACCACCTACAGGTGTCAGCTGTGTCATCAGCACTCCATTAGCTCTTACTGTCGGGATGATATCAGAGTCGGTATTATAGGCGATTACAGAACGTACATTCGGGTTCATCTCCCCTACTTCGCGCCAGTCGATGGTAGCGCGTACGCTCTCCACTTCATTTAAGCCAAGTGTTGCATTTGGCTGAATCAGGCCCGGATAAATATGCTGCCCTGTTACGTCTATCACTTCATAGCCACTCAGGTTAGCGCCGCTTTGCGGACCGGCATATGTTATTTTGCCTTTATCAAACCCTACGGCGGCATTCTCTATCACCTGGCCGTTGCCAATGTGCAATGTAGCTCCCTTAAACAGCATTGGCTTGCTTTGCTTTGCCGCCGGAGCCGGAACCTGCGCCATAACTGGTACTGCAAATAACAGTGCCACTAAAGCAGAAATATATCTTTTATGAATCTTCATGTTTTTCAATTTTGATTTGACCACAAAAAGTCTTGCGTCTTTTAATATGCGAAGTAAGATTCTTCCTCGTTGTGTGCTACATCTTCGCAATGCACTACATGCACTTTGCTGCTCTTGATAGGCTGTGTTTTGGCACCACCCGTTTTCTCGTTCAGCATTTTCTGCACCAGGCGCATACGCTCTTTCTCCAGATCCTGGCGCATCTGCTCGTCCCGCTCCACATCGTAGTAAGCAACACCATCCACAAATGTCTTGAGTGGTTTGGCGTAGATAGACAGCGGGTTCTCATTCCATAGTACCACGTCAGCGTCTTTGCCTTCTTTTAAGCTGCCTATTTTGTTGTCGAGGTGCAGGAGTTTAGCGGGGTTCAGCGTTACCATTTTCAGGGCATCTTCTTCGCTCATGCCAGTATACTTCACGCTTTTGGCAGCCTCCTGGTTCAGGCGACGGGCCATCTCTGCATCATCAGAGTTGATGGCTGTTACAATACCCATTTGGTTCATAATGCCTGCGTTCTGCGGAATCGCATCTTTCACTTCCATCTTGTAAGCCCACCAGTCGCCGAAGGTTGAGCCGCCTACGCCATGCTCTTTCATTTTATCAGCCACTTTGTAACCTTCCAGAATATGCGTGAACGTATTCACTTTGAAGCCCATCTCATCAGCCACATTCATCAACATGTTAATCTCTGACTGCACATAAGAGTGGCACGTGATAAAACGTTTTTCATTCAGAATCTCTACCAAGGCGTCTAATTCCAGATCACGGCGAGGAGCAGCTGTTTTAGACTTCTCGCGCTTGCTCAACTTGTCGTAGTTTTTCAACGCCTGCTCATACTCTTTGGCACGTGTAAAGGCATCTACAAAAACCTGCTCCACACCCATTCTGGATTGCGGGAAACGAATAGTTTGCGTGCTACCCCAGTTAGACTGCTTTACGTTCTCACCCAAAGCAAACTTAATGTAGCCATCAGCACCTTTTACCAGCATTTCATCAGCACTCTTGCCCCAGCGCAGCTTAACAATTGCCGACTGCCCACCAATAGGGTTGGCAGAACCGTGTAATAATTGTGAAGTGGTTACACCACCTGCCAACTGACGGTAGATGTTGATATCCTCCGGATTTACTACGTCAGCCATGCGTACTTCTGACGTTACTGACTGTGAGCCTTCGTTTACATCATCTAAGGCAATGTGCGAGTGCTCATCAATAATACCCGGTGTCACATGCTTGCCAGTGCCATCAATTACTTTGGCACCTGACTCACTCAGGTTTTTACCTACTTTGGCAATTTTACCATTTTTCAGCAGCACATCAGCATTCTCTAACTTACCTTCTTTCTCGTTTGTCCAAACAGTGGCGTTTTTAATTAAGATGGTTTCCTGCTTAGGCAGCTCTGCCTGACCGAAGGCGCGGAACGGGAAAATCATGCTGCCAACGCTAGTATCAGCTTCTTTCCTGGTGCGGTCTTTCTTCTCCTGCTCCGTCATAGCTTCAGAAAAAGCCGCTGTCCATTTTACAGCAGTGGCGTTTGGCAATTGCCCTTCGCCTTGCAGGTTTTTATCTGCTACCCATCCGCTCAGACGGATGCTTTCTTTGCTGTCTTTTTTATCTGCAAAAGAGATGGTAACCAAATTGCCTTTAAAGCTGATGTTACCTTTAACCGTGTCCTGCGCGATAACCTTTAAATCAGGCTTTTCAGCAGAACCAGCAATCAATAGCTTGCGCTCAGCACCGTTGCCTAACTTTAACGTATAAACGCCACGGTAATCAGCCGGCACTTCTGAGATTTTGTATTGCTCACCCTGTACCCAGTTTTCTAAGATGACACCATCTTCTGAGAAAAGATTATCGGTTGTGATAATGAAGTTAGCTAGCATACCTTTGTTTAAGCTACCCACCATGTTATCAGCATTTAGTAATTTAGCTGGTGTAGCTGTTAAAGCTTTCAAGGCCTCTTCTTCGCTCAAGCCATACTTCACGGCTTTGCGCAGGTTTGGCAAAAAGTCTTTCTTGTCCTTCAGATCGTTTGCTGTGAAGGCAATGGTAACACCGGCTTTCTGCAGCAGCGCCGCATTGGCTGGCGCCATTTCCCAATGCTTCATATCTTCCAGCGATACACGACGTGCATCAAAGGGGTCTTCTACATTGTAAGCGTTCGGAAAATCCAGTGAAAGAATGATGGGCGCGTTTGTAGCTTTAATCTGCGGCAGTGCCTGGTACTCATCACCTGCACCTTTTATGATATACTGCTTGCCAAACTCATCGCCTACTTTATCGGCACGAAGCGCATTCAGCTTATTGTCGGCCTCAAAAATCTGAGGAAAGCTATTTGCCTGTGAAAAGGCGGTAAGCGAAATATTCTGCTCTCTGCCAGGATTTTGCGCATTCCATTGAGCATCCAGGTACGTCTGGCGCAGCAAGGCAACAGAACCCATCAGTGAGCTGGGATAATCCTGTTTAGAAGAACCTTTATCAAAAGAAAGTGCGCCAGCGGCTTTGTCTTTCAGCACTACCTCGTTTTCGCGCTTTTCGGCTAGTGTTACCAGAGCCGCTGTACCGCGGGCTATTCCATCACGATGCACAGCCAGCACTGTTCCGAAGCCCTGCTTGCGCAACTCCCCCGCCTGCTTACTATCTACTTTAAACAGCTCTACTGCATTTGTTTCTGGCCTAATGGCTTGGTTCCAGTTAAAGGCTCCCTGCTTCTCAGACTCCATTTGCGGGGCAGCACGCCAGCTTCTGCGTTCTGCCTTTACTTCCGGAAGGCCATAGCTGGTGTACATATCTACCAAGCCAGGATAGATGTGCTTGCCTTTGGCATCCATCACCACGGCTCCGGCCGGTACTTTCACATTAGTACCAACAGCCTCTACTTTGCCGTTACGAATGATCAGGGTTGCGTTGGGAATTGCGGTTTTATAATCGGTGTGGACAGTGGCATTGGTAAAAGCCACAAGCCCGGAGCGCTCATCGTACACTCCATTGCGCGGAAATGTTTCCTGCGCCATTACACCGCCTGCGCTAAAGGCAAGACAAGCTGCAATGGTTAGAACTTTTTTCATTCGTTGGATTGGTGAAGTAGTTATAGGTTAGATATAGTTTCGGCTATTAAGTTAAGCATCAGCATGATAAATATCATCCTCTTGCACGGGTTTTCTCTATATATTAAGCTAGAATGCTTCTAAAACTTATATAGTTCATGGTTAAAACACCAATGTTAACTGCCACTCCGTAAATTCATACTTTCTTTCTTCTTTATGCAAGTAGCCGAGCGCTTACTTTTTGATTGAAAAATCGTACACTTGCAGCGCAAACAAAACCTGTTGCTTACGTGCCTGCTGCCATGCCCCTTACCAAGCATACCTATATTTTACTACTGCAAAAATTTCTGTTTATACTTTGTGCCGCTCTCATTTTGCTGTCGCCATGGTTTGTCTCACCAGAGGCACTTGCTTTAGGGCTCGTATTTGGGTTGGTGATAGGAAATCCTTTTCAACGCATTTCTGAGAAAGCCTCTAAGTATGTGCTGCAGGCTGCAGTGGTTGGGCTTGGCTTTGGGATTGATCTTTACCAGGTAATTGATACAGGCATCAGTGGCCTTTTATATACTTCTGTTTCACTGTGTATAACTATGCTGCTGGGCTTGTGGCTGGGCAAGCTGTTAGGCATAACTCCAAAACTAACACACCTAATTTCAACAGGAACCGCTATTTGCGGAGGTAGCGCCATTGCCGCAGTAGCACCCGCCATCAAAGCCGATGTACAGGAAATCTCAGTATCGCTAGCTGTTGTTTTTATACTTAATGCGGTGGCGCTATTTGTTTTCCCGGTAGTAGGGCACGTACTGAACCTGAGCCAGGAGCAGTTTGGTATTTGGGCTGCCATTGCCATACATGACACAAGCTCTGTAGTGGGTGCAGCTGGCAGGTACGGCAACGAAGCCCTACAGCTTGCCACTACTCTTAAACTAACCCGGGCCCTTTGGATCATTCCGATGGTGCTGGTATCAAGTATGCTGTTCAAGTCTAAGAATGCGAAGGTACAGGTGCCGCGTTTTATACTGCTGTTTATACTTGCCTCTGTACTAGTTACCTTTGTGCCTGCCACGCTATTCATAGCCCCTCCAGTACTGTTTTTGGCAAAACGAGGACTGCTGCTCTCCCTCTTCTTAATCGGGGCAAACTTAAACCGTAAAACCCTGCGCAGTATTAGTGCGAAGCCGTTCTATCAAGGGCTTATACTTTGGGTTGTGATAGCCGGGGGCTCTTTGGCAGCTATTGTGCTACTGTAGCCAAGCATCTAAAACTTATACACATAGTAGCCAGCGGTATCGCTCGGACAGGTCCCGACCTGTCCCTACACCTGTACTCTAAAAGGAACAAAGGCAGCGGCAATGGAAGTATGGCTGAGGCTGTACAGGTATGGCCCTTCAAGCCAATGGAGCAGAAAGCTCTAACCATAGTTGGCACTAGCTGCAAGCTAGCGCCAGCGGTACGAAAAACAGAGACACGCAAGTATAAAAAGAAGGGCCGGTGCTGTACAGCACCGGCCCTTCTTTTTATACTTGACTAACAGAACTGCTGTTTATGCAGCCTTTCTATGATTTTCCTTAATAGGCTCTTCCAGTAATGTTCTCCACAAAGTTCATGAAGGCTCGGTTTACCACACCTGTACCACCTGGCGTAGGGTAGTTACCTGTAAAATACCAGTCACCTTTATGGTTCGGGCAAGCCTGGTGCAGATCTTCGATGGTCTGATAAATTACCTGTACATCAGCATTCACATCAGGTGCTTTTACAATCTCAGCTACTTTATCTGCCAATTCATAATGTGTAAACATATCGTATAACTCCTGCACATAATTTGTTTCTCTGAAGGCAGGAGTACCGGCAGCAGCAAGGCACTTGTTATAGGTTTTCTGTAGCTTATCAACATGTCCGTTGTCTTTCAAAAGACCTAGCAACGCTCTAAAGGCTACAAACTCTTTCATGCGAGACATGTCGATGCCGTAGCAGTCAGGGTAGCGGATTTGCGGAGCGCACGAAACAATGATGATTTTTTTGGGCTCCAGCCTGTCCAGCATCTTGATAATGCTTTTCTCGAGTGTAGTTCCTCTAACAATCGAGTCATCCAGCACTACAAGCGTATCCACACCTTTCTTCACTACCTCGTAAGTCGTGTCGTACACGTGCGTTACCAGGTCATCACGGCTGTCGTTATCTGTTATGAAGGTACGCAGCTTGGCATCTTTAATTACCAGCTTCTCTGCCCTAGGCTTAAACTGAAGAATCTCGTCCAGCTGCTCCTCTGTCAGCTGCTGGTTAAGTATGGCTTTCTTACGATAATCGCGCAGGTAGTTCTCCAGGCCTTTCATCATCCCTAACCAAGATGACTCGGCTGTGTTAGGAATATAAGAGAACACCGTATTTTTAAGGTCGTAATTGATTGCCTCCAAAATTTGTGGGCAAAGCAACTTACCCATGTTTTTGCGCTCCTCGTAAATCTCCGGGTCATTGCCACGAGAGAAATAGATACGCTCGAAACTGCATGAAAGCTTTTCGCGCGGCTCCGTTACCTCTACCAGTTCTGGGTTACCAGCCTTGTCAACAATAAGTGCATGGCCAGGCGCAATTTCCTTGATGTCGCTATATTCAATACCAAAGGCAGTTTTGATAGCAGGCTTCTCAGACGTAACTACCACTACCTCATCATCTATATAATAATAAGCCGGACGAATGCCATTCGGGTCGCGCACCACAAAAGAGGCTCCGTAACCTGTTAAGCCAGCCATGGCATAACCACCGTCAAAGTCTTTGCAGGCGCGCTTCAGCACACGCTTCAGGTCCAGGTTCTGCTCAATCAGCTGTGTGATTTCCTTATTTGTATAATCACCTTGCTTGTAGTTGTCAAACAGTTCCTGGTTCTCTTCGTCCAGGAAGTGGCCGATTTTTTCCAGAACCGTAGTGGTATCTGTTTTATGCTTCGGGTGCTGCCCCAGGTCCAGCAGTTTCTGGAACTGCTCGTCTACGTTGGTCATGTTGAAGTTACCAGCCACGGCCAGGCTACGGCTGCGCCAGTTGTTTTCACGCACCATCGGGTGGCAATTATCCACGCTGTTAACGCCGTGGGTGCCATAGCGCAGGTGGCCAAGGTATACATCACCCAGAAAAGGCATGTTCTCCCACACCCATTCCACATCTTCAGAGCGATCAGCGTGTTGCTTTAGCAGACTCTTATACTCTTTGCCTATTTTGCCAAAGATGCTGTCGATGGCACGGGTTTTTACAGAGCGGAACCGGTTAATATAGTCAATACCAGGAAGCGCATTGATTTTGATGCTGGCAACTCCCGCGCCATCCTGGCCACGGTTGTGCTGCTTCTGCATAAGCAGGTACAGTTTGTTGATGCCATACATGGGGGTGCCATACTTTTCGGCGTAATAACTGATTGGTTTTCTAAGCCTGATTAAGGCTATACCACATTCGTGCTTTATTGCGTCGCTCATGAGTGCATTTATAGTGTCTGGGCCAGCAGATGCTCTATCCAGCGTAGCAGCAGGTCAGGTTTAAAGAACAAGACCAGCAGCGGCAGGGCAAACAGTGCCAACAACAGTTTATTCGACAGTGAAATAACTAAATTTTCCTGATTATGATTCCTTTTAAAGAAAAGGTAGTATGGTATCTTGATATAATAGAAAAGCGCCACACCTGTTAGTAAAACACCTGTTAGCAGTAACACCAGCAGTAGTTGGCTGCCACTCAAAGTATAAGCCTCCCAAATATTACTGAACACCAACAGCTTACCAATAAAGCCTGCCATTGGAGGCAATCCTGTTAGAGACAGCAAGTATAAAATAGCCATCACACCCAGGTAAGGCTGCGCTCGCCCTAAACCAGAAAAATCCTCCAAATTTCTTACGCCAAACCGCTCCTCCGCTACCTGAAGCAACAAGAAAACACCAAAGTTCATGAACAGCAGCACGGTCAGGTAAAACAGCAGACTGTAGGTATTGTTGGTCCCGAAGGCTAGCAGCGCCGCCAGCAGGAAACCAGCATGCGAAACAGATGAAAAAGCCAGGAGCCTGCGCGGTGTTCTTTGCCACAGCGCCGTGAAGTTACCTATAACCAGTGTGGCGATGGCAGCTATACCTATCAGTAACTGCACATCGGCAAAAGCTATCGGATCGGTGAAGTTGGACACAAAGCGATAGATGACCAGTATGCCAGCTATTTTAGGACCGGTAGAGAACATGGCCACCACAGGCAAGGGTGCTCCCTGGTATACATCAGGAGCCCAAAAATGAAACGGAACCGCAGAAATTTTAAAGAAGAAACCAGCCAGCACAAGTATGGCAGCCACCGTTACAAGTAACCCTTCGGCCTGCATCAGGCCTAGTGCAAACACATCTGAAGTATAAGCCAAGGTGCCTGTCATACCATAGAAGAACGACATGCCGTACAGCATTACGCCAGCCGACAAAGCGCCGTAAAGCACATACTTCAGGCCCGCCTCCACGGCACGTTTTTCTTCTTTAAAGGTAAGGGTGAGAATGTAGGAGGCAATAGAAACTGTTTCGATAGCCAGAAAGACCATAAGCAGGTTAACTGATTTGGTCATCAGGTTGAGCCCTAGCACCAGTATCAGCAACAGGGCATAAAACTCGCCTCTGCCCTCCTTCAGCTTCTCCAGACGCTTTAGCTGCAACGACATAAAGATGGTGAAAATACCAGCCGCACTAAATAATATGCCGCCATAGCGGGCCACTCCATCTGAGACAAGCAGGTTCAGAAAAGTTTCGCTTCCGGAAGTATAGCCACCGAGCACCTGCAGCACCAGCACAGAAAATAAGCCTGTGAGGGCAAACCAAGGCAACAGCCGCTTAATAATTTTTGATTTGAAAAGGTCGAGCAGAACGAGCAGCAGGAAGAAGAAAGCCAGCAGAAACTCGGGCAGCAGCATACCTGCCCCGGCTAGTATGGCATCCAGTTTCTCTGATAAGTATAATGCCTGTTCGTTCACTTACTGTAATCTTGATATAATGAGGCCCAATTGCTCCTGCCCGCGTTGCAGTACCATTTCTGTATATCCGGTTACAGTAAGGCTTATTTTGTCGAGGAGAAGGTGCGGGAATATACCAAACAGTAACGCCAGCACCGCCAAAGGCACCAGCATCAGGTATTCTCTTTTGTTAAGATCTGTAATGACCGCCTCGGCCCTCAGCTCTGGAAAAATCCAGTACTTGCCGAAGAACATGCGCTGTAAGGCCCATAGGTAATAAGCTGCTGCAAGCAAAAGTCCGAATACAGCCACGATAGTTAGCCAGCGCGGCAATAAACCTGTAGCCTCAGGCGCTCCAAAGCCTCCTACCAGCACCAGTAGCTCTGCTATAAAACCAGAGAAGCCGGGCAAACCGAGCGAGGCGAAAAAGGCAATAACCACAAAGGCTGTATAGGCAGGCATCACGTTGGCAAGCCCCCTGAAGTTCTGAATCATGCGGTTGTGGGCGCGGTCATAAATCACCCCTACTACCAAAAAGAGCATAGCCGAAATAATGCCGTGGCTGAACATCATGTAAATCGCTCCGTTCACCCCCTCAATTGTCAGCGAGGCTAAGCCCAACAGTACAAAGCCCATATGCGATACCGAAGAGTAGGCAATCAGCTTTTTGAGGTCGTTCATGGCAAGCGCGTTCAAGGCACCATAAATAATGGATAACACACCCAGGCCACCAACAAGTATGGCAAAGTAGGCAGCGGCATCCGGGAAGATAGGGTACACAATCCTGATTAAGCCGTAGCCCCCTACTTTAAGCAGCACTGCTGCAAGCAAAACAGAGATAGGTGTAGGCGCTTCTACGTGCGCGTCGGGTAGCCAGGTATGAACAGGCACTAATGGCACCTTGATAGCAAAACCGGCAAACAGCAACAGAAAGGCGATAAAGCGCAAAGGCAAATCCCAGAGCATCGCACCGGAAAGCACATGCAGCAGGCTACCCGGGATAAAATTAGCCGGCTCCATCATAGCTGGTATGCTGAAGGTCCGCACCAGGTTATAATTACTGATCTGGTTACGCTGTAGCATCTGCTGTACCTGCTTCAGCACATCCGCTCCTACCGCAGTTCCCTGATCCAGGAGCCCCATCTGTGCCGCTGTAGCCGCAGGATCTATTACGGAAGTATACAACCCGATCATCACCAGCAGGATGAAAAGAGAACCAACCAACGTAAAGATAAAGAATTTGATAGCTGCGTACTCACGCTTAGGTCCTCCCCAGATACCGATCAGGAAGTACATCGGCAGCAGCATAAATTCAAAGAAGAGGTAGAACAGAAAGAAGTCTAAGGCCAGGAAACAGCCCATGACGCTGGTAAGCAGCAGCAGGTAAAGCAGAAAATAGCCCTTCACGTTTTTGGTGATGGCCCAGGAAGAGATCACGCCAATTACGGCCACAATGCCTGTAAGCAGCACCATGCTGATGCTAACCCCATCTACTCCTACAAAATAATCTATCTGGAAACGCCCCAAGTTGCCTAACGCAAAGCCTATCCAGTTAACTTTTTCTACAAACTGATAGCCCTGTTGCCCATTAGCGATAGCGCCGCCGTTAAACTGAACATACACCAAAACAGACAGCCCCATCTGCACCAGCGCTCCCAGCAAAGCAACTACTTTTATAGGCTTTTGCAGACGCACAGGCAGGCATAACACAATAAGTGCTGCCAGCAAGGGTATAAAAATGAGGCTACTAAGTATAAAATTCATGTTTATGAGACACAGTCTTTTTTAGACACAAGTATCAGGTAGCAAGACTCAAGACTTTTACTTTTATAATTGATACACTTGCGCAGGATTTTCAAAGTATTGTCTTCTTTAGCTGTTAACACCAGCTGCTAGCCAAGCAGTGATGTAAGATTTCTCTAAATCCTGCCAATCTTTTAATCCTGAAAATCCTGATCGCGAAATTAACATCAAAACAGGATGATGTATAGCATTAGTAAAATAAATCCGAATAAAGAATAAGCGTAATAGCTCTGCACCTTTCCGTTCTGAAAGCCTCGCCCAACGCGCCCTAGCAATTTAGAGAGCGCTCCTATAAGCCATACCAGGCCATCCACTACCCAACGGTCGAACCAGGCTACGAACTTTGCAAAAATCACTAAGGCTTGGCTGCTGTTGTTTAAGGCGTAATCAATCACGCGCTTGTCGTTTCGGTAAAGCGTTCTGGCTAAAAGTAGCGTCGGCTGCACAAAGGCTTTATGGTAAAGTTCGTTTAGGTAGAAGTGGTGATGCGACAGTACAGCTATTCTGCTGCGTGGCGCTTCTTGCTGTAGCTGTTGCGAGGTTCTGTTTTTATACTTCAGCATAGCCCAGCTAATTCCTGCTATACCCAGTAAAGTTGACAGCACCCCGAAAACGATGTGTAAGGTATGATTTGCTTCGTCCTGTGCCTTTACGGCTTGCAGCAAGGCGTCAGACAGCACAGTAGAACCATTAAGTTTATCCATACTTATGCCTTGTAAGAGCCAGCTGCTTCCAAAATTTAGCGGATTCGGTGAGAAGAAGATTCCCAAGGAAAGTATCGCCAGCAGGATAACCGGCAGTGCCATCACATGCTCTACCTCCTGCCCTGCCTTCAATCGCAAATCCTGTACGCTAAAAGGAGCTCTAAACTCGCCAAAGAAAACAAACCACATGTGCCGCGCCATGTAAAAAGCCGTCAGCAGCACCACCGTAAATCCAATAACCGGCACGATGAAGTATAAACCGCCTCCCATCGTTTGTGCCCAGGCCCAACTGCCGGAAAGGATAGCGTCTTTGGAAAGAAAACCCGAGAATAGCGGAAGCCCTACAAGTGCCGCCGTAGCGATTAAGTAAGTATAAAACGTGAGCGGCATTGCTTTGCGGAGCCCGCCCATGTTGCGGATATCCTGCGCATCCAGGTGCAGGTGGTGGCGGTGCAAGCCGCGGTGCATAGCATGAATGATGATGCCGGAGTTCAGAAACAAAGCTGCCTTGAAGAAGGCGTGTGTCGCCAGGTGGAACAGGGCTGCATCGTGTGCGCCTGTTCCCATTCCCATCACCATATACCCTAACTGTGAAATGGTAGAGAAAGCGAGCACAGCTTTGATATCATTTTGCGTGAGGGCTACCAAAGCTCCCACTAAGGCAGTTACTGCCCCAACTATCGCTATTACCACCAGCGCCTGCGGCGTGAAAAAGGCATAGCAACGGGCCACCAGGTATACACCGGCTGCCACCATAGTTGCGGCATGTATCAATGCTGAAACCGGAGTTGGCCCCTGCATCGCATCGGGCAGCCATACTTGTAAGGGGAACTGAGCCGACTTACCTACACAACCCATAAACAGCCCCAGTCCTGCCATTGTCAGAAAGATTGGCCCTAGCTCTACCTGCCAGTCCTGCCCGTTTAAAGTATAAGTAGCGATAAAACTACCACTCTCCCAGGTGCCGTTGCCAATCAAAAGGCGTAGTGTCTCCAGATCGAACGTGCGGAAGTAAGTATAAAAGGCAAACAGGCCTAGCAGTAGACCAATGTCACCAATGCGGTTTATGAGAAACGCTTTTTTGTTAGCTGCAACAGCCGCAGGTTTGGTAAACCAGAAGCCAATAAGCAGGTATGAGGAGAGGCCTACCAACTCCCAGAACATAAACAGTAGCAGCAGGTTATCAACCAGCACAATGCCCAGCATGCTAAAGGTAAAAAGCCCCAGGTAAGCAAAATAGCGGCTATAGCCCCTGTCACCGTGCATGTACCCGACCGAGAACAGCTGCACCAGCAGGGATATAAACGTGACGATGAACAGCATGAGCACCGTCAGGTTATCAAGCAACACGCCAGCTGTAAAAGGGGTAAGGGAGCTGCCCGGTAAGCTAAACCAGGTAACACGACTGTGATAGGTGGCTGTATTCCAGGTTTGTGTGAAAAGCCAGGCTGAGAGTATAAAAGCTATGGCCGTTAAGCCTATGCCCAGCCAATCGCCGTGGCGAGGGAAGCGTTTGCCAAACGGAAACAGAACCAGAAAACCTAACAGCGGCAGTAACAGCACAACCAGAGCGGTTGCGGTTTCGGGTGTGCCTGCCAAAGGCTGTAATAGGTCGGATAGCTCCAAAGCAATAATCGATTACAGTTTCTGATGTTAGTAGCTGCCGCTGCCTAACAGCAGGCAAAGTTACATATATTGCCTAAAAATAATACCTATTGTTTAGAGGAGATTGAGGGCGCAGCAGGTGCTATTTATTCTCTGGGCTAACTATCTCATTTAAGTTAGCTGTTTTAAAGTGCTGGTACACCCGCAGCACAATAGCCAATGCCACAGCTGCCTCAGCTGCAGCCACTACAATCACAAACAGCGAGAACATTTGCCCCTGCAACAGCGACGGGTCGTAACGGCTGAAGGCGACCAGGTTCAGGTTAGCTGCGTTAAAGATCAGCTCAATTCCCATCAACACCACCACGGCATGGCGTTTAGAGATAACGGCCAGAATACCGAGGCTAAACAGTACAGCACCTAGCAGTAAAATATGTTCTATAGGGATAGCTTCCATGGTTACGCCTTCTGGTTATCGGTGGCAATATAAGCAGCGCCTATCAGGGCAATGAGCAACAGCAGCGAGGCCAGTTCAAAAGGAACCACCACATCCGTCATCAATTTTATACCTATACTTTGCACTGTACTCTTTTGCAGGCCAAGCACATCTACCGCTGTGGTTTGCAGCCACGGCAGGGCACTGATATTCGATTTTAGAATAGTATAGCACATGCCAACAAGTATAAGACCCGCCACCGTGGTTCCCCATACCTTGTTTACACTCTCCGACAGCACTGACTTATCCTGTACACGACTGCTCAGCATAATACCGAACAAAATCAACACCAACACCCCGCCCACATAAACCATCAACTGAGTTACGGCCACAAAATCAGCAAAAAGCAACACGTAAATACCGGCTATACTTAGCAGCGTAATGAGCAGCGAAAAGCCCGCGTACAGCAGGTTGCGCGTCAGCACCATGTAGGCTGCGGAAAGTATGGCAAGTATGGCGAAGATGTAGAAAAGCATTTTCAGTTATCCATTAACATTAATCAATTATCAATTCGATTTCGTAAGGACCTCGCAGTGTCCGAAGGTGCTGCCAAAAAATTTGAATGACTGAATAATTGAATCACTTGCTGTCATCTTGGAAAGTTCTTGGTGGCGGAACGCGTCTGCCTTTGGCACTCGCCCTCAAGATCCTTTCAGAATGACAACAAGGAATGGAGTAAGTATAAATTAACTATCCATTCATACAATCACTCATTCACAATTACGCCAGACACTCGCGGGAGCTGCGCACGCCGCGAGGTCTATGATGCTTTACCCCTGCTTTCGTGCGGCCAACGCAGCTGCTTTGGCCGCAGCCATTTCCTCCTGCTGCTTCGCAAACAACTGCTTCTTCTCTTCGGCCTGCTCCGGTGTAAGGTCGGTGAAGTGGTAGACCATGTTTTTGATATCTACTTCAGAGAAATCGTACACTGGTGTCATGGTGAGGCAGTCGGTTGGGCAAACCGTGGTGCAGAGGCCGCAGTAGCAGCACTTCGCTAAGTCTATATCAAACGTAGGCGCGTAGAGGCGCTTCTTCGTGCCGTCCGAGGTAGTACCGATGTCTTCCGTAGCCTTCACCGACTCAATGGTAATGCAGTTAACGGGGCAGATTTTGGCGCAAAGGTCGCAGACAATACAATCATCTATCTCGTTATGCAGACGGTAGCGGCCATTGTCTGGCACAGGTATGGCTTCGTACGGATACTTGAGCGTTACCAGCCCATCTGCCTGCTTAAAGTAATTCTCATCCGACACATACTCTGGCGTACGGCGTTTTCGGGCACCGGTAAAGTGCTTCCACGTCAGGCGCATGCCACTTGCCAGTGACTTTACGCCGCTCCAGAATCCGGTTTTAGCTCGAAAAGCTTCTTTCATCCTTCAAAGTTAAAAGGTTAGCAGGTTAAAACACGCATGGCGCAGTTAAACATATACTGTTTTAAGATGGAAGGCTTTCATCCTCCAACTCATTAATTATAGTGAGCAACTCACTCAACATCATAGCGGTGGCTCCCCAAACGGTGTGACCGTCCACATCAAAATAAGGCGCAGAAATCTCCATATTGCCAGACACTACAATATTGGTGATGCCCCTGATGCTTTTATCAAGCAACGTGGAGAGCGATACCTCTATCAGTTGGTCTACTTCCCTGGGGTCAGTTAAAAATGCTGGCTTGTGATTCATATAACCAACCACCGGATGCACCATATGGTTGCTGGCAAACACAAACAGATCACTCAGGTGGCCAACAACTGTAACATCTTCTGGGTTGATACCTATCTCTTCGTACGCTTCTCTCAAAGCTGTTTGGTAGAAATCCTTATCCGCCTCTTCTCTTCTACCTCCAGGTAACGCTATCTGTCCGCTATGCACCCCCTCATAAACAGGCCTCAAAATAAGGGGCAGCTTTATTTTTCCTCCATCCTTATAAAACAATAGCAATACTGCACTCTCCTTGGTCTGGCTATCAGGTTTCGTCCTGAATTTAAGATTACTTCTGGTAGTACTTGCCATTAGGTTATGAGCTGCTTCGCCCGGTAATGGCTCCTGCAATCTCTTCCTAAGTGCTTCAATGAATTTGTGCATTGCTGAGTATGGAGACTAAATTAGTTTAACCTATTTTTTGTTGTCATCCTGAAAGGGTCTTGGTTAAAGAGGGCCCCTACCCCCGCGAGCGGTATCTGCGCTCTATAAAAGCCATTCTAGTTCGCCCACAAGATCCTTTCAGGATGACAGTATAGTATAAAAGTAATCCTGTCTTTCTACTTACTTGTGTCTAACCTAAATCATTAATAGTCGCCAGATGCCAGCCAGCAGCACAATACACAGCGCAATGGGTGTCAGCACTTTCCAGCAGAGGTGCATGAGTTGGTCTACGCGCAGGCGCGGATAAGTCCAGCGTATTTGTAACTGCAGAAACAGCAGCACGAAGGTTTTGCTCAACAGCCAGAAAATGCCCCAAAGTATACCTGATAATTCGCCGGGCGTGCCGGTGGTCCAGTAAGCCAGGCTTATAGTGCCGATGTTTGGTAAAGGCGTATTCCAGCTACCTAAAAACAGCACCACCGCAACCAAACAAACCAGCACCATCATACTATATTCCGCTAAAAACAGCACCGCAAACCGGAAGCCCGAGTACTCCACATGGAAACCCGCCACCAACTCCGACTCTGCTTCCGGAATGTCAAAAGGAGCTCGATTGCTTTCAGCCAGTGAGGCAATAAAGTAGATGATGAAGCTAACCAGCAGCATAGGTGCCCGAAAGATATTCCAGGTAGTAATGCCACCAATGGTTGTTGTGTTGATCCCCAACTCACGGATGCCGAACAGCCAGTTCATGTCATACTCCAAGCCCGGAAACTGATTCATTAACGCCCCCTGCTGATAGCTAATTTCCTGGAAGTCTAGCGATTGGCAGATCATGACAGCAGATAGTATGGCCAAACCTGCCGGTATTTCATATGACACAATTTGCGCCACAGAGCGCATGGCACCCAGCATAGCATACTTGTTATTAGAGCCCCAACCTGCCATCAGCAAGCCCACCACATCCAAAGACACAATGGCCAGAAGGTAAAACACACCTATACCGATACCAGCTGGCACCATAGTGGGTGTAAATGGAATTACGGCAAAGCCCGCGAACACAGCCGCAAAGATCAGGATGGGTGCCAGCTTGAACAGCTTTTTATCTGCAGCAGCGGGTATAATGTCTTCTTTCTGCAACAGCTTCAGCACATCGGCTACCGCCTGCAACGAGCCTTGCGGCCCCGCTTCAGTCGGTCCCATACGGTCTTGCATAAAAGCAGCCACCTTGCGCTCAGCATACGCCAGCACAATCACCACCCCTAGCAGAGCACCTAATGTCAGCAGAAAAGCAAGCATACGTGTTTGTGTTTGTTACCCCAAAGGTAGGGCTTACGGGGTGAATTAAGAATGATGAATTAAGAATTAGGAATGAGGGAACATCATGCAAAGAAAATCCCGACTGCTTATCTCTAAAAGCTGCCGGGATAAACTATAAAGTGTGCTTTATTAAAACTTAAATACCGTTTTCCTTTGTCAGGATGATCGGCTCACCGTCTGTTATAAGGATGGTGTGTTCATGCTGCGCTACATAGGCACCTTCATCTGCTAGTAAGGTCCAGCCGTCGC
This sequence comes from Pontibacter rugosus, assembly GCF_042678745.1. Taxonomy (NCBI): domain Bacteria; kingdom Pseudomonadati; phylum Bacteroidota; class Cytophagia; order Cytophagales; family Hymenobacteraceae; genus Pontibacter; species Pontibacter rugosus. Next base: position 29,466 of record NZ_JBHTLD010000020.1, read on the forward strand.
CTTTCTCGCGGGTATAACTGCCTTTGGTGGAGATGAACGTTTCTACCGCTACCACACTATTTTTCCTAAATCGCTGTGTATTGTCTTTGTCGTAGAAATTCGGGATTTCGTCAGGCGCCTCATGTAGGCTGCGCCCTACGCCGTGGCCCACCAGGTTTTTAATTACTTTGAACCCGTTCTTTTTAGCTTCCTGCTCAATCGTGCGGCCAACCTCTGCTATTTTCTTTCCGCCTTTGATCTCTTTCAGTGCTTTGTGCAGCGCCGTTACAGAGGTATCAACCAGTTTGCTTAGCCCGTTGATGTCTTCGCCAAGTATAAATGAGCCACCGTTATCAGCATAAAAACCGTTTAGCTCCGCAGACACATCAATATTTACTAAATCGCCTTCTTTCAAGATGGTGTCTTCGGAAGGAATACCATGTGCAGCCTCGTTGTTGATGCTGATGCAAGTATAACCTGGAAAATCGTACTCTGATTTAGGCGCAGATTTGGCTCCAAACTCTTCCAATAGCTTATTTCCATACTCATCCAGCTCTTTAGTGGTGATACCGACTTTGGTATACTCCCTCATTTTTCGGAGCGTAACGGCTACGGCTTCACTTACTTTCTTTATTCCTTCCAGGTCTGCTTCTGACTCTATTATCATGTCTCTTTTTAAATTTACATTCTACTTACTCTACCAAATGCGGCACAAATTGCGAGAGGTTGGTGATAATACCCTTCTCGCGGCGGAAGCCAATGGCACAGCCTTCTCCTGCCCAAAACACGCCTGCCTGGTACTGGTAGTTTTTGTCATCCTCAGGTAACTCCACCCAGCGCTGGTATACTTGCTGTTGGTCGTCGTACTCACCTTCTACTTTTAACACACGCACCTTATCCATTACCTCCACGCTCTGTCCTTCGCGGCCAAAGTATGGCTTACGGATATACTTGCCGCTGATTGGGGCAAGGTCTGTTTCCAGGAGAAGTGGGTGGTAGGGATACGCCTTCCAGAGCCAGGCCAGCATGCCTTTACTCTGAAAGATCAAGGTATAAGCAGGATTTGCGATGATGACGTTACGCGCCGCAGATAGTTCGGCAAGGCTATGGCACAGCTCTGGCTCTTCCCAGGCAATCTGCTCCCAGGGCAACAACTTGAACAGGAAAGGAAACTGCTGCCATTGCTCGTTTGCTACTTGCGCCCACACACCGCGCTCCGTTCCTTCAGTTGCTACACTTATATTTTCTACCGGACAGAGATGCGCATCAAAGCCTGCTTCGGTTGCGGCCTGTGCTATAACAGCACAGTTAGCCTCGTCTTCGGCACTCTCGCCGATGTAGGTGAGCAAAAGCGCAGGGGCAAGGTCATCGTTTAACATGCGCCAGGTTTTCAGTTGCTCTACCAGCTCCTCGTATAAACCGGAATACTGCTTCGCCTCTTTTTTGCCGGCTGCAGCCAGGCTTGCCCACTGCACCACGGCAGTCTCCGGTATAGAGGTAGCCGTATCCGCATTAAACTCCAGCAGTTTTGGACCCTCCGGTGTTTGTACCAGATCAAAACGGCCATACAGATGCCAATGCCGTTCATCGTTCCAGGAGTGGCGAACCATCTTCCAGAGGTTCTCTGGTATGCCCAGCACTTTCAGGAATTCATCGGGCAGGTTATCAGGGATGGCGTTCACCATCATCTCGTAGAGTGTGTCTGCGGCAGACAGCAAGGCATCAGCTTCATTTTCGGGCAACACAACAGCCTCGCCCGGCACATAATTGGCACAGCCGTCCTCCACACACCAATCCCAGCCAAGGCCGCGCACAGCTGTTTCTATATCGCCTGTGTGAGACTGCAGGCGTATTTTACTTTTATCTTGCATGAATAAAATCAAGTTTTAAGCTCCCGCTCCGCCGCTGCGCCCTCTAAAAAAGCCACTACGGCCCGAGCTTGGCGCAGTAGCACGCTGGCGATAGGTTTGTACGTTCTGGCGCCAGGCGCTGGTATTGTTCATCAGGCCTGGATTGGCATAGTAGGCTGCTCTCGGTCCCGTATTGCGCCCCATCATATAGCCCATGGCGCTCCACCACAGTACGCTACTTAAGCCAAACCCGCCCTGGTTATATTGCTGCTGGTTACTGGCCACATCCTTCAGTTGGTTTTCCAGAGCTAGCCCCTGTAGGGTATCTACACGCCCATCGTTATACTTTAAGATGGCCATACTTTTGCCCGGAGCTGTCGTGCGCTCATCTGTAATTTTCCACTGATCTGGAGCCTCTTCGGTCATTTCAGTGATTACACCATCCGGTACCGCTACTTCTTCTCCAGCATTCCACTCTTCGTTTTGGTTGTTGGAGCTACAACCGGTAAGGCCCATGCATGCAGCTGCAGCCACGATAAAGGCGTTTCGTTTGAGGTCTCCTATAGTCAGGTACTTTTTCTTCATCTTGATGCAATAAATATAGTATAAAGATAGGCTTTTTTACGTGGAAGTGCAGGGAAATGGCTGATTTCGATTGATGAGGAATGAAATTGCAGATATTGCTTTAAGCCAGTGTGTCAAACCATCCCTAACCCTTCCTTGGACAAGGAGGGGGATTTTGCCGATACTTAGGAATAAGCTTAAAGCCTTCTGTGCTACAAAACTATCTCCCTTTCCTAATTCCTAATTGGCGCAACGCGCCTTCTACTCCCACAGCGGGTAATGCTCCAGGTTTACTTGCCGTTTAAAGAAAATGCGGGTGCTTTCTTCGAATGAGCGGGTAAAGTCTGACACGTAAAAAGTGTGGTCGCCGGATGGTTGTTCGGCTGCCAGGTTATGCAACTCCAAATACTCTTTTACATGCTGCGCTACAATCTGGCTGGCGTCCAGCACATCTACATTGCCTTCATAATACTTCTCAATTTGCTTTTTGATGAGCGGGTAATGCGTGCAGCCAAGTATGAGTGCCTCTATATCGTGCAGGTGCGGGTCTGACAAATAAGCATGTATCACACTTTCAGAGATAGAGTCGTTAAAGAAGCCCTCCTCTATCATGGCAGCCAAAAGTGGAGTCGCCAGAGATTGCAGCTGAATGTTCTGGTCCAGCTCATCAACCTTTTTACGATACACGTTAGAATTAACCGTTTGCTTGGTTCCGATCAAACCGACAGTTTTACCTGTGTAGGCTTCTCCGATATAGTTCACAATAGGGTCGATCACGTTCAGCACCTTTGCTTTGCTGCCTACATACTCCTTCACCAGCTCATAAGCAGCCGCTGAGGCAGAGTTGCAGGCAATTAAAATCACCTTACACTGCTGCCGTATCAGCAGGTCACATATCTTAACGGCATAGGCCTGAATGGCCGCAGTAGACTTGTCTCCGTAAGGCAAATGGGCTGTGTCGCCAAAATAAATAAGGCGCTCGTTTGGCAATACATTTATAATTGCCTGAGCCACCGTGAGCCCTCCTATTCCACTATCAAATATTCCTATGGGTCTGTCTCTTTTTTCTAAGCTCATATTAAGTGAAATTAACTAACTCCGGTGATTCTGACAATTCACCTTTAAAAACGATCTGTTTACCAGTAAAATCAATTTTTAAGAATTATTGCAAACGCGAAATAGTTACACATTTAAACAAACAAGTAC